>CANREK010000148.1 GCA_947629605.1 uncultured Clostridia bacterium
TCGAACTTGTCCGCGTCTTTCTCTCATGGAGAAAACGCAACAATAAGCTCGCAAAAAAACTCAAAAAACAGTACGGCGGCCGCGTCGAGATCATGCGCGGCTCCCTCATAAACAGAGAGGCGTGCCGTGTGCTCGTTGCGGGCGCGGACTACGTCATCCACATGGCGGCGGTCATCCCGCCCCGCTCGGACAATGACTTCAACGCGAGTGAAGCGTGCAATCTCCGCGGCACCATGGCCCTCGCCGATGCGGTGTATGAAGCGGAGCCCCAGCCCAAGTTCATCCACATCTCCACCGTCGCCCTCTACGGCAACCGCAACGAGAAGCACCCCTTCGGGCGGGTGGGCGATCCGCTCGTCATCTCCCCGTTCGACACCTACGCCATGCACAAGCTCAAAGCGGAGCGCTACGTCTTGGAACGCGGCATCAAGACCTTTGCGGTGCTGCGCCAGTCGGCGATGCTTCACCCCAACATCATGCAGGACAACATCAGCGACGGACTCATGTTCCACACCTGCATGAATGCGCCCCTCGAATGGGTGAGCTCGCGGGACAGCGGATTTCTCATAAAACGCATCATAGAGCGCGATTTTCATGGCGAAGTGCCCGATTTTTGGAACCGAATTTACAACATCGGTGCGGGAGAACGGGGCAGAGTGACGGGGTACGACACCTTCAACTACGGCTTCAAGCTCATCGGCGGGTCGACGGAGAAGTTTTTCAGACCCGATTGGTTTTCACAGCGCAACTTTCACGGTCTCTGGTACTACGACGGCGACGAGCTCGAATCCCTCTTTCACTACGAGCGCGATGGCATGGAAGAGTATTGGAAAGAGCTGGGGCGGCGGCACAAGTTGTATAAACTCGGAAGGCTCGTGCCCAAAAAACTCATCCACCTATTCCTCTTCCGCAGGCTGTTAAAGACGCCCAATTCCCCCATGCAGTGGAAAAAATCGGGCGACTATGCGCGCGTTTACGCCTGTTTCGGCCCCGATGAGGCGCCCAAGGAATGGAAGGATGTCAAGCTCATCGCGAGGGGTGATTTCGGCGATTACGACGCCATGCGCAAGACGGAGAACGCCGTCCTGTTGGACCACGGCTACGACGAGACAAAGCCGATTTCCGATTGGACCGTCGCCGATTTGAAGAGCGCGGCGGCCTTCCGCGGCGGGGAATGCCTCGCCGAGGAGATCCACGGGCCGTACACGCCCGTCAAGTGGAGATGTCACGACGGGCACGCGTTCGAACTCACCCCATACACCGTCTTAAAGGGCGGGCATTGGTGCCCCGTCTGCGGCTGTCCCGCGCCGTGGGACTTCGACCGTCAGGCAAAGTTTTCCCCCTACATCGCGCAGGTTTGGTACGACAGTCACGCAAAAAACGAGCACATATGTTACGATTTAGAGGGAAAAACACTCATTCTGAAAGAATTTGAGGACCACGAATGAAAATCGTCTGCTGCTACTTCTCGGGCACGGGAAACACCCGTTGGGCCTGCGAGGCGCTCTTACAACAATTGGCGGAAAACGGGCACATGACTTCGCTTTTTTCCATTCGGAAGGACACGGAGCGCCCCGATCTTACGGACTGCGACTGCCTTCTCATCGGCTACCCCGTGCACGGCTTCAACGCCCCGACGCCCGTGTTGAAGTTCTTAAAATCCCTCCGAAAGACACAGAAAAAGACGCCCTGCTACCTCGTCAGAACGTCGGGCGAGCCCTTGAAGCTCAACAACGCGTCGGGCATCACGCCGAAGCGCATCCTGAAACGGCGGGGCTACACGGTCTACGGGGAATTCCACTATGTGCTCCCCTACAACATCATCTTCCGCCACTCCGACGGCATGGCGGCGAGAATGAAGCTCGGTTTGGAGCTCCGTCTCCCCGCCGACGCCCAAAAAATCGCACTTATGCAGCGATTTCAGGTCAAGCGCGGGCCCTTCTGCCGCCTCGTCTCCTTTGTCTGCCGCGTCGAACACACGGCGATGCCCCTCATCGGGCGGCACTTCAAGGCGACCGAGACTTGCGTCGGCTGCGGCAAGTGCGAGAGCGTCTGTCCGCAAAAAAACATTCACATATGTGACGGAAAACCCGTGTTCGGCAAGGCTTGCGTCGGGTGCATGGGATGCGTGTTCTCCTGCCCCAAGGATGCCATTCACCCCGCCCTCTTTGAGGGGTGGAAGGTCAACGGCGCCTACTCCTTCGACGCTCCGCCCGCCGCCGACGGCGAGGTCTGTAAGTACTGCAACAAGGCCTACCTCCGCTACTTCCACGAGGGAGAGGGGCGGAATAATTAAAAATTAAAAATGAAAAATGAAAAATTATGGCGGGAGTGATTAGAACGACACCCCCTCAGTCACGCAAGGGCGCGTGACAGGGGCACGGCCGCTCATTCTGAGGCCCCGCAGGGGCCGAAGAATCCCATTAAACGGGCGGAGTAAATGCGGTGACCCACCCCCTTGATCCCCCTCCCATGGAGGGGGCATAAAAATGATGAGTTCCGTAGGTTTGCTGGGATGCTTCCCCTTCGGCTACGCTCAGGGTCAGCATGAGCGCGTGCGATGCACGCGCTTGTGATCGTTGCCCCCTTCGGGGGCATTCATATGCAAACAAAAAAGCACCCTTCGGTGCTTTTTTGCGCTATATGTTGCATTTTTCTTACTCTTCGTAGCTGTCGTCGGGGGCTTCCTCGGGCACATCGGCGGCGGTCTCTTCGGGGGCCTCGACTTCGGCGGAATCGTCCCGATCGGTGACGGCGACGGTGGCGATATTCCCCGCCCTGACGTTCATGAGGCGCACGCCGCGCGTGTTTCTGCCGATCGTGGAGATCGTGTCCGCGTGCATTCGAATGATGACGCCCGCGCTCGTGACGAGCAGGATATCATCGGCGTCGGAGACGAGCTTCATGCCTACGAGCGCACCCGTCTTTTCGTTGAACACGCCCGCCTTGATGCCCTTGCCGGCGCGGGACTGCAACCTGTAATCCTCGGGGTCGGTGCGTTTGCCGTAGCCGTTTTCGGAGACGGTGAGAATGTCGTACCCCTTCTGCAAGACGAGCATATCGACAACGCGGTCGCCCTCTTCGAGATTCATGCCGCGGACCCCCATCGTGTCTCTGCCCATGGGGCGGGCGTCGCTCTCTTCAAAGCGGATGCATTTGCCCGAATGCGAGGCGAGCATGACCTCATCGCCCTTCTTGACGAAGCGGACAGCGATGAGCTCATCGCCCTCGACGATCTTGATGGCGATCTTGCCGCTCTTTAAGATGCGGTCGAACTCCGTTGCGGCGGTCTTTTTGACGAGGCCCTCGCGCGTAGCCATGATGAGGTACCC
>CANREK010000149.1 GCA_947629605.1 uncultured Clostridia bacterium
GGGATCGTTCCGCTTGCGTGGGTGGAGGAACTCAACCGCCCCGCCATGGAACTGCTTCGCCCCGATCTCGTTCTCTTCATGGATCTGCCCCCCGAAACAGGCATGGCGCGGGTCGACCGCAGGGGCGAGCGCGAGAGATACGAGACCCTCGAACGGCAAAAAAAGACGCGCGAGAACTTTTTGAACGTCTTTGAAAAGTACAAAAACAGCGAAAATATCGTCATCGTCAAATGTGAGGAGGAGGTAGAGCGCACGCATGCCCGCATTCGGGCGATCGTCGACGCGCTCTTCGGGTTCTGATATGGAAAAAATGCTCACGATCGGTCAGATCTCCAAGCCGCAGGGCATCCGCGGCGAGGTCAAGGTGAAGCCGTACACCGACAGCGCAGAGGATTTCACCTCGCTCCGCCGCATTTTTCTCGACGGTACGGAATATAAAGTCTTATCCGTACGCTGTGCCCCCGACGCCGTCTTTCTGAATCTCCGCGGCATTGCGGACAGGAACGCGGCCGAACTTCTGCGCGGCAAGGAAGTCGTCATTCCCCGCGACGAGGCGCCCGAGCTCGAAGAGGGCGTCTACTACATCGCCGACATTTTGGGCAGTGAGGTCGTCACGGAAGAGGGGGAACTGCTCGGCACGCTCAAAGACGTCAGACGGGCCGCGACGGACATCTACACCATCGAGCGGGACGGAAAGGAGATCATGTTCCCCGTGGCCGAGGGGGTCGTGCTCGACGTCGACCCCGAAAATCTGCGCATTATTGTCGATAAAAAGAGATATGAAGAAGTCGCGGTTCTCTGAGCCGCGCGGGAGGAAAAATGTCACTCATTCTTGAATGCGGAAACCTCTGCAAGGCGTACGGGCAGACCGTTGCGCTCTGCAATGTCAACTTAAAGGTGGAAGCGGGCGGCGTCGTCGGCCTTCTCGGGCCCAACGGCAGCGGCAAATCCACCCTCATCAAACTTGCGATGGGCATGCTCCAACCGACGTCGGGCGCCATTCTCATCGACGGCAAGGAGCCCTCCGCCGCGACCAAGGCGGTGACGGCCTACCTTCCCGACGCCAACTTCCTCGCCGATTGGATGAAAGTCTCGCAGGCCATCGCCTATGTCAAGGATTTCTTTCCCGATTTCCGCGAGGAAAAGGCCAAGGAGATGCTCGACCGCCTCGGCATCGGGCTCAATCAGCGCATCAAGGCGCTCTCCAAGGGCAATAAGGAGAAGGTCGGGCTCATTCTCACGATGGCGAGGGAGGCAAAGCTCTACATCCTCGACGAGCCCATCGCGGGCGTCGATCCCGCCGCGCGGGACTTCATTCTCGACGTCGTCATGCGGAATAAACCCGAGGGGTCCACGATCTTCCTCTGCACCCACCTCATCGCCGACATCGAGCCCATTCTGACGCACGCCATCTTTTTGAACCGCGGCGTGGTCGTGCTCGACGAGGATGTCGAAACCGTGCGGGCGCGGGAAGGCAAGAGCCTCGACGAACTTTTCAGGGAGGTGTTCCGATGGTAAAACTCTTAAAACACGAACTTATCGCTCTCTTTCGCGTGCTCGTATTCTTTGCGGCGGCCGTCGTCGTGTTCGCCGTCATCGGGAGAATTCTGCTCGCCGTGGACACCGCAAGAGCGGCAAACGAGGGCGCGGCGCTCCTTTCGCTCCTCTTCATTCTGTTCTATGTATTTGCGATCTGTGCGCTCGTTCTCGCGGCATGGGCGCTCGGCGTCTCACGGTTCTATAAGACGCTGTTCACGGGCGAGGGCTACATGACGCTCTCCCTTCCCGTCTCGCCGATGGGGATCATCTGGGCGAAACTGCTCTCCTCGCTCATCGCCATGTTTGCGGCCTGCATCGTGAGCATTTTGTCCCTCTGCATCTTCTTCATCGGGCTCCCGTCGGACTTCTGGTCGGAGCTCGGCATCGACCTTTTGATCTCCTTCCGCATGTGGTTCGACAGCATCGCCGCCGCGCCGGGGGTGTTTGTGGAAGAGCTGCTCCTCTCCATCGTCACCATCCCCGTCACGCTTCTTATCATCTATTCCTGCATCTCCGTGGGACAGCTCTTTACCAATCACAGAAAGCTCATGACCTTCGTCATCATCATCGGGCTCTACATCGTGGCGCAGCTGTTCACCCTGTATGCCATTCAACCCATCTACGATATGGCCGAAAAGGTCTCGGTCCATCTCTATCTGTGGGTCCAAATTCTCCTCGTGACGGCGCTCGACGTCGGCTGTTTCTTCCTCGTGCGCCATATCCTCAAAAATAAGGTCAATCTCATCGTTTGATATGAAAATCACCATCTTGACGCTCTTTCCCGAGATGTTTTCGGCTCTTTCGGAGAGTATCATCGGCAGAGCGCAGAAGCAAAACAAATTCACCCTCGACGTCGTCGACATCCGCAAGTACACCGAGGACAAGCACTTGAAGTGCGACGATTATCCCTTTGGCGGCGGCGCGGGCATGGTCATGATGGCCCAGCCCATCGGCAGCTGTATCGAGGCCGTCGACCCCGCCCACACGGCAAGGCGCATCTACCTCTCCCCCAAGGGCAAAACGCTCACGCAGGAGAAGGTCATTTCGCTTGCCGAAGGGGCCGACCTCGTGCTCCTCTGCGGCCACTACGAGGGGGTGGACCAACGCGCCATCGACCTCTTCATCGACGAGGAGATCTCCATCGGCGACTATGTGTTGACGGGCGGAGAACTTCCCGCAATGGTGCTCGTGGACTGCGTTGCGCGGTATCTCGACGGCGTGCTCTCTCCCGCCTCTTTGGTCGATGAGAGCTTTTCGGAGAATCTTCTCGAATACCCGCAGTACACCCGCCCCGTGGAGTACAGAGGCCTGACCGTGCCCGAAGTGCTCCGCAGCGGCAACCACGCCGAGATCGACAAGTGGCGCCGCGAACAGGCCGTCGCCCTCACCCAAAAACTGCGCCCCGATTTGTTGAAGTGAGCGGGCAAAATCTCCCCGCCCCCCTACCCCCCTCCCCAAGGAGGGGGCATATGGCTTCCCCTTGGGGGGGGAGCTGTCACGCAGTGACTGAGGAGGGGATGCTGCCCCACCTTATTTTTCAATTTCCCATGAAAGTCATTCAATGGTACCCCGGGCACATGGCAAAGGCCATGCGCATGATGGCGGAAAACTTAAAACTCTGCGACGGCGTCGTCATCGTGCTCGACGCGCGCTGTCCCGCGGCCTCTTTCAGCAGGGGGATCGCGGACATGGTAGGGGCAAAATCCGTCCTGTACGTTCTGAATAAGG
>CANREK010000150.1 GCA_947629605.1 uncultured Clostridia bacterium
CCACAAACTGGACTCTCAACCCTTTCTCTCTCGCCTCGGCGAAGATCTTGCCGAGTGTTCCCTGCGCTCCCTTTTCGAGCAATATTTTATCGACTGTTTTCTCCGTTTTGAGTAGTTCCAAAACGGCGTTTCTACCCTCTGTTTTCATGCATTCTCCGTACAAAGCAGCGCCTTGATGCGCTCCGTTTGCCCCGTCAGATAGAGATAGCCGAGGACTGCTTCGAACCCCGTGGAGCGCACATACTCCCCCACGCTCGCGTTCTTGCTCTTGGTGGGCTTTTTGGCGTTTCTGCCGCGGTGATAGATCTCCGCCTCGGTCTCCGTGAGGAGGGGCAAAATTTTCTCCAATAAATCGCTCTGCCCGTGGGCGGAGACGATCTCGGAGGCCTTTTTGTTGAGCGGCCCCGTCTTTTCTCCCGACGAGAGCGCGAGTTTCTCCCGCACGAGCAGCGTATAGACGGCATCCCCCACAAAGGCGAGAACGACGGGATTCATTTGTCTTGCCCGCATCTCGGTGACGGGTCCGTTTTCTGTCAACATTTTCCCTATTATAGCACACGCGCGGGAAAATAGCAAGCAGTTCGGAAAGAGCAAAGGAGAAAAAGAGGATTTCCCAAAAAATATTCTCCGTAAGTTTGGTCAAAAAGTTGCTTTTCGACAGAAAAAGACTATAATAAAAGGAGTTCCGACTTCAATCACAACAGGCAATCTATGGAAGCGTTTGAAATTTTACTCCCTCTCGCCGTCATCCTTCTTCTCTCCAAGTTGATGGGGCTCGGCGCACATAAATGCGGCATGCCCGCCGTGCTCGGCATGCTCATCGCGGGCATTATCATCGGACTGCTCCGCTACATTCCGTGGGCGCCCCTGCAAAATGCCTTTTTCGGGGAATTCGTCACCGAGGTCCTCTCCGTCATGAGCAAGATCGGCGTCGTGCTCATCATGTTCTCCGCGGGGCTCGGCACCGACCTCAAAAAACTCAGACAGACGGGCGTCGCATCCATCGTCATCACCGCCCTCGGCGTCATCGTTCCGATGGGCTTCGGCACTCTCGTCGCCTTTTTGTTCCTGCCCGAAAACAGCATCCTCTCCGACCTCTTCTACGGCGCCATTCTGACCGCGACTTCGGTCTCCGTCACCGTCGCCGTGTTGAAGGAACTCGGCAAGCTCGATTCCAAGGTGGGCACTTCCATCGTCGCCGCGGCCGTCATCGACGACGTCATCGGCATCGTCATTCTCTCCGTTCTCACGGGATTTTCGGGGGGAAGCACGGGCGGCGGATGGGATTGGTTCAACCCCGGCGCGGGGCTCGTCGTCATCAAGATCATTCTCTTTTTCCTCGCGGCGATCGCCGTCGGCGTGGCGCTCCGCAAGCTCTTCGACCTCATGGAGCGCAAGGCCCCCCACAACAGACGCGTTCCCATCATCTCGCTTGCCGCATGCTTTGTCTATGCCTATGTCGCGGAAAAGCTCTTTGGCGTCGCCGACATCACGGGCGCCTACCTCGCGGGCATTTTGCTCGGCGGAACGCTCTCCGAAACACCCTATGTCGAGAGCAAGGTTGATGAAATGGGCTATCTCATCTTCTCCCCCATCTTCTTTGCCTTCATCGGCATGAGCAACATCCAATACTTCGCCGAGATCGACCTCAAATTCCTCGGCTTCGGCCTCGTCTTTGTTGCGGCGGGACTGCTCGGGAAGCTCATCGGCTGCGGCGTCGGCGCAAAGATCTGCAAATTCTCCCTGCGGGACAGCTTCCGCGTCGGGATCGGCATGATGGTGCGTGCGGAAGTCGTGCTCATCTGCACCGAAAAGGGCGTTGCGGCGGGGCTAGTCGACGCAAAGATCTACCCCTTCGTCATCGTCATCATCCTGCTCTCCTCCATTCTCACCCCCATCTTGATGAAGTCGTCCTATCGGCGGGAGGAAAAATTACTTTCAAGCCAAACTGCGGCATAAATCCATAGAAAAAAGGAGCCAATCATGAAATACAGAAACATGGGAAAAACGGGGCTGAAACTCTCGGAGATCGCCCTCGGCAGCTGGGTGACGAACCTCTCCGACGCTTCCGCCGTCGCGACCGCCAAGGAGACGGTGGACCTCGCCTTTGACCTCGGCGTCAACTTTTTCGACTGCGCGGATGCCTATTCGGGCGGAGAGGCCGAGCGCTTTTTCGGCAAGGTCTTAAAGGAGCACCGCCGCAGTGAATATGTCGTCTCGTCCAAGGTATTTTTCCCCATGGGCCGCGGCGCCAACGAATGGGGACTGAGCAGAAAACACATCAAGGAACAGCTCGACAACACCTTAAAGAACATGGGGCTCGACTATCTCGACCTCTACTTCTGCCACCGCTTCGACCCCACCACCCCCATCGCCGAGACCGTGGAAGTCCTCTCCGACCTCGTCAAAGAGGGCAAGATTCTGTACTACGGCGTCTCGGAATGGACCCCCGCGCAGATCGTCGAGGCAATTTTGACGGCCGAGCGCGACGGCAACCGCCCCCTCTCCGTCATTCAGCCCCAATACAACATGGTGGACCGCTATATCGAGGATGAAATTATCGGCATCTGCGAGCGGTTCGGCATCGGCATCACCCCCTTTTCGCCCCTCTCGCAGGGCCTTCTCACGGGGAAATACCGCAAGGGACAGCCCCTTCCCGAGGGCTCCCGCGCCACATGGCAGGCGGACAGGCAGATCAACAACCTTCTCACCGAGGAGAACCTCGAAAAGGTCGAAAAGCTCATCAAGGTCGCAGACGGGCTCGGCGTGCCCCTTTCCGTGCTCGCCCTCGCTTGGATCCTGCGCGTGAAGCAGATCTCCGCCGTCATCACGGGCGCAAGCAAGCAGAAACAGCTCGCCTCCAACGTCGCCGCAAGCGGCCTCGACCTTCCGCCCGATGCCCTCGCCGAGATCGAATCCATTCTCGATTATCACCCCTTTGTCCGAAGGATCGGATAAAATTCCAACGAAAATAACCCGAAAAGCGCCCCAATGGGCGCTTTTTTCATTGCCATTTGCTCATTCCACCGTGACGCTTTTGGCGAGGTTGCGGGGTTTGTCGGGGTTGTTGCCGCGGGCGATCGAGGTGTAGTAGGCGAGCAGTTGCAGCGGGATCACCGAGAGAATGGGCGAAAACGCGGGCGGGACCTTGGGCAGGAGCACGGCGGCCTTGACTTCCTTCATGTCGCAATATTCCTCAAAACAGGTGACGAGAAAGATGCTTGCCCCACGGGAATACGCCTCGTGCACGGCGTTCA
>CANREK010000151.1 GCA_947629605.1 uncultured Clostridia bacterium
CGAAAATCTTGGCCCGTTGTAAAGAAATTCAATCAAAAGTACATACGCCCGCATGGTTTGAGCTCAAAAATCAACAAGATGTCGACAATTTGATCAGTGCAACGACAGGTCTCCACGATGCATATGTAAAGAAAATTTACAAAAGAGGAAACAAGCTCTTTCTCCGTTTTGTCGGGTGGAGCTGCGAAGTCCTGTTTGAACTCACGGGCGAACCCGAGACGAATTTGATCGAGGGCTATGGACACATGTCGATCGGGGATGACTATCCGCTCATCTTGGATATATCTGTCTTTTTTGAAAACGGCAAGGTCTGTTGGACGGATTTTGAGGGGGCACATAACTTTGCCGAACGGGACAAGTACGAATGCGCTTACTTCCTCGCCGATCGGATCCGTTGGAAATTCCGTCTGACTCCCGACGGTTGAGTCCCCCACTCGGTTGAATCCCGCTTGTCTGAATTTCGCCCCGCCCGCCGCCCGCTTATCCCGATCGGGCGGCGGGCGGGGCGACTGCGTTGCGGCGTATCGCGGCAGGATCGCCGGAAAGTTTTCACAAAAAAATCAAACTTGTCACAGGAATTCGTGACGGAAAAAGCGTTACGTTTTGAACAAAGCCGTGTTATAATAGAAGTGAAAACGGAGCCAACATGAGTTATCTGGAACTTGAAAACGTCAGTAAGGAATACCACACGGGGTCGGTCACGGTGAACGCCCTCCAAGACGCCTCCTTCACCCTCGAGGACGGCGAATTTGCCGTTGTCCTCGGTTCGAGCGGAGCGGGCAAGACCACCCTCTTGAATCTTCTCGGCGGCATGGACACCGCGACGGGCGGAAAGATCGTGCTCGACGGCAAAGAAGTCACTGCGCTCACGCGCAAGGGGCTCACGGAGTACCGTCGCTACGACATCGGTTTTGTTTTCCAATTTTACAATCTTATGCCCAACCTCACTGCGCTCGAAAATGTGGAGATCGCCACCGAGATCTGCAAAAATGCCCTCGATCCCGAGAGGATTTTGAGGGACGTGGGGCTTGGAGAACGTCTCATGAACTTCCCCGCCCAGCTCTCGGGCGGCGAACAGCAGCGGGTCTCCATCGCACGGGCGATCGCAAAGAATCCTAAACTTCTTCTCTGCGACGAACCGACGGGTGCGCTCGACTATGAGACGGGCAAGCGCATCTTAAAACTTCTCTATGAGACGTCAAAACAGCAGAAAAAGCTCGTCGTTGTCGTGACGCACAATGCGGCGATCGCGCAAATGGCGGACAAAGTCATCCACATCCGCAGCGGCAAGATCGAAAAGATCGAGCAAAACGCTTCCCCGCTCCCCGTCGACGAGATCGAATGGTAATATGAAAACGTATCTGAAAACTTTTGCAAGGATGTTCAAGCGGCACATCACGCGCCTCGTCTCCGTCTTTTTGATGGTGCTCGTGAGCGTGGGTTTTACCGCGGGCATCGGCATGTCGACGGAGAAGATGATCTACTCTCTCGACGAATATCATCGCGACACCAACACCTGCGATCTCATCGTCAAAAGCAAGACGGCGGCGGGTTTTTCGAGCGATAACATTGATTTTTTTGAGGAACGCTACGGAAAAGAGAACGTGCTTGTCGGCACTTCTCTCGAAATCAAGGACGGCAACACCGAGGGCACGCTTCCCATCGAAAATTTGGGCGAAGGCATCACCCGTCTCTACTTTTTTGCGGAGGAAGGGCCCCAAGACTTCAAGATCAACATCCCCGAGATCGCGGAAAATGGCCGCACGCCCGAGGGCGACAGGGAATTCGCCGCCTACGTCGAGCGGGACACCCGCCAGCTGACGGGATTTGAGGGAGATCGGCTCACCATGTCCCTCTCCATGGGCCCCGTTTCCATAGGCTACGACTTTGTGTTTGCGGGAACGGTGACAAGCCCCCTCCATTTCGTCGAGCGGGACGACATCAGTTTGCAGTTCGAGGAGGAGGAACTCTCGCACATCGTCTACGTTTTCAACTGCGCTCCCCTCTCGGCATTTCTCCCGAAAAACGACATATATGTGACGATTTCCGACCTTGACGACACCCTCTTTTCGGCCAAATACATGGACCGCGTCAATGCCGAAAAGGCCGAGCTCGAAGCGCTTCTCGGAGACGACGTCGCCGTGCTCACCCTTAAAGAGAACTTCTCCTTTTCCTCGTTTGAGGCGTATGCCGAAAAGATCGACGCGATCGGCTATGTCATCACCGTGGTGTTCCTTCTCGTCACGCTCCTCGTCGTGCTCTCGACGATGACGCGGCTCCTCGAAGAGGAACGCGGGCAGATCGCCTGCATGCAGACGCTCGGCTATTCCCCGCTCGCCATCGTCAGTAAATACCTGCTCTTTGCCTTTGTGGGCATCCTCATCGGCAGCGCCGCGGCCTATTTTGCGGGCGAGGCGCTCTCCTACATCATCTATATCAATTTTGAATGGGTCTACGCGCTCCCCGCCTACTCCATGCGCCCCGCGCCCCTCTTTTTCCTCTTTTCGGCGCTGCTCATCGCCCTCTCCACACTGCTTGCGACATTCGGAGCGGGCATGCACAAGATGCGGGAAACGCCCTCCACGCTTCTCCGCCCCCGCACGCCGAGAGCGGGCAGAAAGGTCATTTTGGAGCGCATTCCCCTCCTTTGGAACCGTCTCTCCTTCAAATATAAGTCCACGCTCCGCAACGTGCTCCGCTTCCGCATGCGCTTTCTCATGACCGTCGTCGCCGTCATGGCATCTACGGGGCTGGTCCTCGCGGGGCTCGCCGTCGTCGACTGCTGTCTCTTCCAAGATATCGGCACCACGGCGATGCTCGGCGTCGCGGCGATCGTGCTTGTCTTTGCGGCACTGCTCAACGCCGTCGTCATCTACACGCTGACCAACATCAACATCTCCGAACGCAACCGGGAACTCGCCACGCTCATGGTGCTCGGCTACCAAAATCACGAGGTCGATCTCTACATCTACCGCGAGATCTACATCACGAGCGCGGTCGGCATCGCGGCGGGACTGCCGTTCGGGTGCCTTCTCTGTCTCTTTATCTTCAATCTGTTGGAATTCGGCTCCGTCAGTGCCATCAGTTGGTTCGTGTGGATCCTCGCGGCGCTCCTGTCGCTCGTGTTCACCTTCCTCGTCACCCTCATGCTGAAACCCAAGATCCAAAAGATCGATATGAACGAATCGTTGAAGGCCATTGAGTAAGGA
>CANREK010000152.1 GCA_947629605.1 uncultured Clostridia bacterium
CGCTGCCCCGCTCGGCTGTCACGGCACAGTTCACAGCCCGCAGGGCTGTTGAACAGAATTGTGCCGTTCCACCTTTTTCCCAAAAAATCTTGCTCTGCAATATTTTTTGGGAGCCCTAAATATGATACAAATCAAGTTGGTTGTGTTTTGGTATGTTTCCGATATTCGACAGGAGTTGAGGGTGGAGGCGCGAACGGGTTCGCTCATTCTGAGGGGGCACCGCCCCCGCCCCGCCCGCACGTTTCTACGGCACCGTTCCCAATCGCGTCATGGTGAGCTCAGTCGAACCATCACCGCAGCATAGAGGAATATGGTGATCCTTCGACTTCGCCCTACGGGCTCCGCTCAGGATGACGCGATTAGAACAGTCCATATGCGCCCCGCGAGATTCTTCGGGTCAAGTCGCGTTTTCTTTACAACCCGCGACGCTCAGAATGACGCGGGGAGGGCGGGGCAGCATGAGCGCGGCGGACGCCGCGCATGCCGAGAACAAAAAAAGATTTTCTGCTTTCTGCATTTTTCGAGGGTTGATTTTGGGGCGGGAGTGTGATATAATGAGGGTGAAAGGGGAGAATATGAGCAAGAAAGTGCAATTTTTTATCGTGTTGTCGATCGGATTCGGCCTCGCGGGAATTGTTGTTGGCGCCTATTTCCTCGATCCGTCATTCCTTTCCGACTTTTATCATCTGACATCCATGATCATCGCCACCCTTTGGGCGTTTTTCATCCTTCCCGCGGTGCTGTTTGCCATTGCGGCGGGGAAGAGATATTTTTCAAGAAAAACGCCGCAAGAAGCGTTTCGGGTCGGGGTATTCATCGGCGTGGTCGGATTCGGGGGGCTGTTTGCGCTCTGCCTTCTCGCCTCGCCCGTCACGGGGACGATGTGGTATGTGTATGCCATCAAGGAGATCGCCGAGAAAGCGAAAAGACACTCCAAGCATCAAAACGATGACGACATCTTCCAGATCTGACGGGAATATCATTGCATTTTAGTACGGGAACATAGTACTATGCGTGACATAGTACTTCGAAAATCAAGAAAAATCAAGGAGAATTCGGAATGAAAGTCTTACTTTTGAACGGCAGCCCCAACAGGGACGGCTGCACCGCAAGGGCGCTCAGAGAAGTGGAAGAAACATTGCAACATGAAGGGATCGAGACGGAGAATATCTTCGTCGGCAATCCGCCGATCAAGGGCTGTATTGCCTGCGGATACTGCAAAAAGAACGGAAAATGCGTCTTTCAGGACGATATCGTCAATGACATTGCCGCAAAATTCAAGGACGCCGACGGAATCGTCGTGGGGACGCCCATCTACTATGCTGGGGCGAACGGTTCGGTTATCGCCCTTTTGGACCGCCTCTTTTACAGCACTTCCTTCAATAAATCCATGAAAGTCGGCGCGTGCGTGCTCTCCTCCCGCCGTGCGGGCAGTACTTCTGCCTACGACGAGATCAACAAGTATTACACCATCTGCGGCATGCCGATCGTGTCGAGCACCTATTGGAATGAAGTCCACGGCTACACCAAAGAGGACGTCGAAAAAGACAAAGAGGGGCTCCAAACGATGCGGAATCTCGGCCGCAACATGGCCTTCCTCGTCAAGTCCATCGCCCTCGGCAAGGAAAAGTACGGACTTCCCCAAAAGGAACGCACCTCCCGCACCAACTTCTGCGACGGACTGTAAGTTTTGCCGCATCCACGGCCGCCTCGGGCGGCCTTTTTTGTTCCCAATTTTCATTCTTCACAAAAAAATGAAATATTTTATTTCAAGATAAAACATTGTCGCAAAACATTGACGAAACTTTGATTCGATGCTATAATACGGAATAGCAAAAATAAGCTCGGATCCGAGATCGACAAGGGGATCCGCGGGAGAAGGAGAAATTATGCTGCATTACACGCTCGACGCAAAAAAGAGGGGTGTAGACGTATCAAAACATCTCTATGGGCTCTTTTTCGAGGATATCAACCAATCGGCAGACGGCGGTCTCAATGCCGAAATGGTCATCAACAATTCCTTTGAATACGAGTATTTTACCTATGACGACTACAACTGCGAGGCCCGCGTGGAGGCCCGCAAAGAAAAGGGCTACTATTGGGACATCTACGGCGCCGGTCCCAAGAGGATCACGACGAAGGGGGGCATGAACGAGAACAATCCCTCCTACCTGCTCCTCGAAGTCGGCGGCATCTATCACTTGGAGAACCCCGGCTACTACACCAACGGCGGGTACGACATCTACGGCATGCCCGTGGTGAACGGCGAGACCTACAACTTCTCCATGTGGGTGAAGCGGCTGGGCTTTGAGGGAACCTGCAAAGTCTTTATCAAGGGCGCCCACGGCAGACACACGACGGTCGGCGAGATCAAGCTCCCCGCGGGAACGGACGGCGATTGGATCAAGGTCGGCTGCTCTATCGTTGCCGAAAAGGACACGATGGGGCGGCTCTGCATCACCCTCGAGGGCAACGGCAAGATCGGCATCGACTGCGTCTCCCTTCTGCCCTCCACCGTCTGGGGTGACCCCAAAAAGTACAAGTACGGCAAACTTTCGCCCCGCATCGTCGAGGCGATGAAGAACTGCCATCCCTCGTTTTTGCGCTTCCCCGGCGGTTGCGTCGTCGAGGGTGACGTCGCCTTTGACTATCAATACAAGTGGAGAGATACGGTCGGCCCCCTCGAACAGCGCCGCCAAAAACCGAGCGTGTGGCGGTATATGCAGTCCTACGGCATCGGGTTCTATGAATATTTCTGCCTGTGCGAGGACCTCAAAATGGCGCCGCTCCCCGTGCTCCACTGCGGCCTTCTGTGTCAGATCCGCATGGGGGAACAGCGCAAGACGGGCTATCAACGCATCGTTCCCGGGACCAAGCAGTTCCAGAGCGAAGTCATCGATAACGTCGCCGACCTCATCTATTTCGCCAAGGGAGACATCTCTTCGAGCGATAAAAACGAGGCGTATTGGGCCAAAGTCCGCTCGGACATGGGGCATCCCGCGCCCTTCGAGCTCGACTACATCGGCATCGGCAACGAAAATTGGGGCTATGAATACTTCGACAACTTTGCCTCCTGCCTTCTCGGCGTGCGGCAGTACATGTACAAGGGGAGACTGACCAACCTCTTGGAGCACTTCAACATCACGATCGTGACGAGCGCGGGTGTGGATATCCGCCCGCAGGACAGCAACGAATCG
>CANREK010000153.1 GCA_947629605.1 uncultured Clostridia bacterium
ATGTAAATAGAATGCGCACGGGGCGGAATTGCTCTCGTACTCTCTATGAGCCCCGTGGCTCAGAATGACGCGGGGCGGCAACGCATTCCAATTCTCCACCGCAATTTTTCATTTTTCATTTTTAATTTTTACTTCCCCCAAAGGAGCCACTATGGTCATTGCACTGCTTGTCATCAACATCGTGCTGTGCGCGGCGGGGCTCATCGCCGTGCTCGTCCTGCTCTTCAAAAAGGGCGGGAATTCGACTGCGGGCGACAAGGAGCTTCAACAGCTCGCCCGCCGCACCGAACAGATCGTTTCCGTCGCCGACTACACCGCCCGCGCGATGGAAAATCTCAACCGCATGACGGAGACCCGCCTCACCACCATTCAGAACCGCCTCGCCGAGGACCTCAAATACATCGTCGATGCCAATGCGCAGAATTTGGAGCGCATTCGCCGCACGGTCGACGACAAATTGACGAGTTCCATCGACGGAAAGCTCACCGACAGCTTCAACCGCATCGGCGACCGTCTCGAAAAGATGTACGAGAGCGTGGGCGAGATGAAGTCCCTCTCGGGGAACGTCGCCGACATCAAGCGGGTCTTTTCCAACGTCAAGCTCCGCGGCACTTGGGGCGAAGCCCAGCTCGACGCCCTGCTCGACCAGATGCTCTCCCCCGAGCAGTACAGGCGCAGCGTCAAGCTCAACCCGCTCGACAATTCTCTCGTGGATTTTGCGGTCCTTCTCCCCTCCCGCGACGGCCAAACGGTGTATCTTCCCATCGACAGCAAGTTCCCCGTGGAGGAATTTGAACGTCTCGTGGAGGCCTCCGAACGGGGCGATCGCGAGGCAGAACTCATCTCCCGCAAAAATTTGGAACGGGCGGTGAAGGTGCAGGCCGATTCCATCGCCAAAAAGTACATCCTTCCCCCCATCACGAGCGATTTTGCGCTGATGTATCTGCCCTCCGAGGGGCTGTATGCCGAAGTCACCAAGATGGCGGGCCTCTCCGACTTCTTGCGTGCGCGGCGGGTCATCGCGTGCGGCCCCACCAACCTCGGGGCGCTTCTGAATACCTTGCAGACGGGATTCCGTTCGGCCGCCATCGAACGCCGTTCGGGGGAACTGAGGGAAATGCTCGAAGGCTTCCGCTCCGAATTTGCAAAGTTCGCGGAACTGCTTGAAAAGACGCGGAGAAAGCTCCAAGAGGCACAGGACAGCGTGGAGAGCGCCGAAAAGCGCACGAATACCATCGGCAGAAAGCTCGACACCTTCCGCTCGCTCGACGGCGGCAGCGAGGAGTGAGGCGGCCGCTGTTCAAAGGGGGAAGCGCACTTCGCAAGAATGGAACGCGAATTCGCAATTTTCCCGCAAAATCGGTTGACGAACCCATAAAAAAGGAATATAATGTCTCTATCAAACCTTGCATACGGTACGACGTATGCCGAATAAGACCGGGAGGTGAAAAAAATGCAGAAGTACGAGATGCTCATGCTCCTCAGGAGCGACATGGAGGAAGATGCGAGAGAGGCCGAACTCAAAAAGTACGCCGACATCGTTTCGACCATGGGCGGAAGCGTGGAATCTGTCGACAAGTGGGGTGTCCGCAAAACGGCCTATCCCATCCAATTCAAGACGGAAGCCTTCTTTGCCCTCATGACCTTCGTTGCCGAAGGCAATGTCATCAAAGAGCTCGATCGTGTCGCGGGGATCTCCGCCGACATGCTCCGCCGCGTAATTACCAAAAAAGAGGAAAAATAAGAGATGAATAAGGTATTTTTGATCGGAAATCTTACGCGCGACCCCGAAATGTCGGAAACCAACAGCGGGATCTCCATGTGCCGCTTTGCGATCGCTGTCAACCGCAGTTATTCGGGCAGCGACGGCGAGAGGCAGACGGATTTCTTCAACGTCACCGCTTGGCGCGGTTTGGCCGAAAACGTCGGCAAATACTGCAAAAAGGGCAACAAGGTGGCGGTTTCGGGCAGTATTCAGATCCGCAACTACGAGGATAATCAAGGCAACCGCCGCACCGCGGTCGACATCGTTGCGCAAGATATCGAATTCCTCACCGCAAGGAATCAGAACGCGGGTGACGACTTCTACGATGCGTCATCGGCGCCCCGCAACAATCCGGCGCCCAAGAAAAAGCCCGCACTCGAATCCTTTGACGACGACGGAGACATTCCGTTCTGAGTCGCCCAAATCAATCATTAAAGGAGAATATCATGGAAGAGAACGAAGCGCTCGAAACCCCGGTAGAGGCCGAGGTCACGGAAGAGCCCGCGGAAGCGGAAAATAGAGAAGAGATCAAGGAGACGACCGAGCCCCGCCGCGAGCGTGACAAGGATCGCCCCGCAAAGCGCAACTTCAAAAAGACCAATTTCAAGAAGGTGTGCCTTCTCTGTCAGGAAAAGAGCAGTATCGACTACAAAGAGGTCAATAAGCTGAAAAAGTTCATCAGTGAAGGCGGGAAAATTTTGCCCCGCCGCATGACGGGCACCTGCGCGAAGCACCAAAGAGAGATCGCGATCGCCATCAAACGCGCCCGCGTCGCTGCTCTCATCCCCTTCAAGGCAGACTAAACTGACTTGCTCTCCCCCGCTCCTCTCGGCGCGGGGGTTTTTTTGTATGATATGGAATGCGCACGGCGTGCCGCCGTGCGCTCATGCTGTGTCGCCCCGCGTCATTCTGAGCGTCGCGGGTTGTACGAAGTCCGATGACCTGACCCGAAGAATCTCGCGGGGCGATTACGGACACTGTGCGGCGAGATGCTTCGGACACGCTTGCGTAGACTGCGTTCTTGCTCACGGACTCAGCATGACGCCGCACCACACTTTTGTTTCCCCCGCGGGCTGGATGAAAAATGTCTGTGCCCGAGGGGGTTTCCGTAAGGAAAGCCACGAGGGCACAGTTTCATAGGAACCCCCTCCCCTACCCTGTCTCGGGCAGGTAGAGCCCTGCCCTCGGTCGCCGTTCGCGCGGGACAATGCGCTCACTCCTGTCGCAACGCGCCAAAGGTTATCAACCTTTGGCAGAATGCGTTGCTCCTCCCTTACAAGGGGGGAGGGCAAGAAAGTCCGCCCGTTTGCCGGGATCCTTCGCTGCGCTCAGGATGAGCAGAGGTGACCCACCCCCTACCCCCTCCCATTGAAATGGACCCCAAAAGTTAGACAAAAAGAGGTGGGAGGAAAGAAATCA
>CANREK010000154.1 GCA_947629605.1 uncultured Clostridia bacterium
GTTGCCCACCCCCTACCCCCCCTCCCATGGAGGGGGCAAAAATGGAGAGGCATAAGAAAAAGTGCGCGGCGAATGCCGCGCACTTTTTCAAAATATTCTCAAATGTGTTGACTTTAACAGTACAAAGTGATACAATAAAATCGCAACAAGGACTCCTGTTGGCGGTTAGCCCCCATTTTTATGGATACTTCCACAAAAGGGGGTGAGCACTATGCACGAGATATACGAAATTCTTCGGCAGCTTGCAGAGTTGATCAATCGACTCACAACGCTTCTTGACGAAATAGAGTACATCGCCGTAAAGCGCAAAAAATAACCGCCGTAGCCGGCAAGCAGTGGCGGTTTTTCAATAATTACCGACATGGGCTAACCGCTAAACGGGGTCAAACCCTTGTTGCACCTTTATTATAACCTCTTTTCTCCCTTTTGTCAACACTTTGGGGAGAATTTTTTCATGTGACCCCTTGCCAACCTCTCCTCAATCCATTCCGTGGATTTCGAGGTAGTAGGGATCGGAGGAGAAGTCGCGGTCGCGGGTGTATTCGCCGCCGAGCGCCTCGATGGCGAACTTCAACTCCTGATATTCGAGATAATTGATGTCGTCGCGGTCGATGACGTCGAGGAGTACGGGAAGGGCGCGGGTGTCGCCGTAGGCCGCGAGATAGCTCGCATGCATCGGGATCTCCCCGCTCGTCTTAAAAGCGTCGAGAAGCAGAGAGAAAACTTTGTCGTCCCGCTCGGTGCATCTCGATAAGATTTCCAGCATCAGATCGGGCTCGATCCCCCTCTCGTAGAGGGCAAGGGCGTGCGGTTTGGCGGCGTCGGCATTGGCTTTGAGCTGGTCGGTGACGGCGTCTTTGAGCTCGCCGTTGTCGCTCCTTTCGAGGAGGCCGAAGTAGGCGTCGAACGCCCGCTCGTTGGCTCCCGCAAGGTTGACGGCGAGAAGCAGAAGTTCCTCATCCTCTCCCTGCATCAGATCGACGAGCGCGGCGGGGCAATCCCTCTTTTCCATCTCGCGGCAGAGAAAATCGGAGACGGGCACCCCCTCCTCCACATGGCGGCGGAGGCAGTCGACGAGCTCCTCGTCGGACATCGCGGCATAGTAGCCCTTGGGGGTCGCCCCGACCGAGGCGATCGGGATGTCCCCGAACTGTTGATAGAGCTTTGGAATGACGTTCTCCCACTGCTTTTCGGAGTATTTTCCCGCATTCTGCTTCATGAATTCGGACAGTTTTTCGTCGAAGAGCGCATCAAAATCGATCAGCTTTTGCATAGTTCCCTCACATCAAGAAGTCCAAAATTTCCTGTGTCGTGTAGCGGTCTGCCTCGAACATGCCGCAGACATCGTCGAGCGACGACACGCCGCCGCGCAGTCTCGCCTCACGGTAGATGGCAGATGCGAGCGCCGCCCTCTCATTCATATATTTCCACGCCCCCGCGTGTTCGAGCGCGGCATAGATGTCCTCCGCCGCCCCGCAGAGCTTCCCCTCGTTGTCCTCGCCGAGGAGACCGTACTTGGAGTAGACATCCGCAAAGGCGTCGAGGAATTCCTCTGCCTTGCGCGGGCCGATATTGATCGTATGCGTGAAGAATTCCCTGTACATGTTGAGGAACACGGTGCCGAAGGAGTTGTTCTCGTTGCGGATCGTGACCTCATGCAGAATGGAGAACTTGACGAGATCGCTGCCCGCATAGTCGAGCAGATTTTCCCGCAGGAAGTCGTCGCTGTGGGTGTACGCCGCGACCTTGACGGCGAGCATCTGCAATTTTTCGTCCCGTCCTTCGAGCTCGTCAAAGGCGAGGCGGAGGCAGGTGTCGAGCTCGGGCATCTCCCCGATCGCGGCAAGCATGTTCTCGTCGGCTTTGAGGGCGGCAAGCAGGAAGTTGGCGACCCGCCTGTATTCCCCCTGCGGAAGGCGGTAGAAGTACCCCATTTCAAGCTCTTTTTCGTCGCCGTCGCGGATGCCGCGGAGATGTTCCAAATAATACCGCGCCACCGCCTTGCGGGGATAGACGGTCGTCAGCGTCTCCAAAGAGGCGATGGCCTCCTCCACCTTTTTGTTGTGATAGGCGGCGACCGCAAAGAGAAAGAGCACGTTTTCGTCGAGGGGAAGTCTCTTTCTGAGCTCCGAAAGGACACGGTAAGCGTCGCCGTCGAGCCCCGTCTCGCACAGGGCCGTCGCGATGCGGTAGAGGTCGTCCGTCCCGTCCACATCGACCGTCGCGAGCTGTTCGGCGATCTTTTTGGCGCGGTCCCGCTTCCCCCGCGCGTCGAGCACGGCGACGTAGGTCGTGAGCACCTGCACGTTGTCGGGATAGGCGGCGTAGAGCGCACTGCACTCCTTCTCCGCCTCTTCCTCCTCTCCCATGAGAAGGCGGCACATGGCGGCGATCCCCTCCGCGGAGGGGCGATCGGGGCTGTCCTCGTCGATGAGAAAAAGGCGCCTTCTGGCCTCTTCGAGCTGTCCCGAACGCATGAGGTCGAGCCCCTCTCTGAGCGCCTCGGGGTCGGTGTCCCCCACGATGTGGAGCCTCGGCGGTTCCTCGGTCGGCTCGTACGAATCGAGGAATTCCACAAATTCCTCCATGTCGCCGTCCGAGTCCTCGGGATAGGCGCGGCTGTAATAAAAGGCCGATTGCAGGTCGTTGCCCATGTTCATAAAGACGACGGCCAGCCCCTCGTATCCCTCGGGGAAGTCGGCCTCGTTGCAGACGTCGAGAAAGCGGAACCACGCATCCGCGGCGAGGTCCCAAAGTTCGAGCTGTTCATAGACATCGGCATAGACCGCCCATGCGTCCGCGCTCGGCGGGTAGAGCCCCGCCCGCTTGTTGAGCATGGTGAGAGCGCCGAGACGGTCCCCGCTTTCAAGGCGCTTTTCGGCGCTTTCCAGCAGGAACTCATCGCTTAAATTCCATTTGTTGGATCCGTCTCTCATGCTTCCTCCCCGAACAGACGTACTACGTCCTCTTTGGTAAATTGATAGTCGGTATTGCAATAGTGGCAGTGCACCGAGATGTGCCCTTGCTCCCTCAACACCGCATATGCGTCGGCCTTGCCGAGGGAGAGGAGAGCGTTCTCCGCCCTCTTCTTGGAGCAATGACAGCGGAAACAGAGCTGCCGCGCATCGTAGGGTTCCCCTGTGAGCATGCGGAGCACCCCTTCCGCCCCCTTCTCCTC
>CANREK010000155.1 GCA_947629605.1 uncultured Clostridia bacterium
AGGTCGATGATGCACCCTTCCTGCGAGACGCCCTCGCCGTACATGATGTCGAATTCCGCCTGACGGAAGGGCGGGGCGAGCTTGTTTTTGACGACCTTCGCCCGCGTGCGGTTGCCCGCCGCCCCCTCGCTGTCCTTCAAGATGTCCGTCTTTCTGACGTCGATGCGGATGGAAGCGTAGAATTTGAGCGCCTTGCCGCCGGGGGTGACTTCGGGATTGCCGAACATGACCCCCACCTTTTCGCGGAGCTGGTTGATGAAGATGACGCAAGTCTTGGACTTGTTGACGATGGCGGTGAGTTTTCTGAGCGCCTGCGACATGAGGCGGGCTTGAAGGCCGACATGGCTTTCCCCCATATCCCCCTCGATCTCGGCCTTGGGCGTGAGCGCGGCGACGGAGTCGACGACGATGATGTCGACGGCGGAGCTTCTGACGAGCGCATCGACGATATCGAGCGCCTGTTCGCCCGTGTCGGGCTGGGAGACGTAGAGTTCATCGAGATTGACGCCCAAATGCTTGGCGTAAACGGGGTCGAGGGCATGTTCGGCGTCGACAAATGCCGCAATGCCGCCCCTCTTCTGCGCCTCGGCGACGCAGTGGAGCGCCACCGTCGTCTTGCCCGACGATTCGGGGCCGTAGATCTCGACCATTCTGCCGCGGGGCACCCCGCCGATGCCGAGCGCCAAGTCGAGCGAAAGGCACCCCGTGGGGATGACTTCGATGTCACTGTTTCCGGCGTTTTCGCCGAGCTTCATGATGGCGCCCTTGCCGTAGCTCTTTTCGATCTGTGCGAGCACGGCTTCGAGCGCTTTGATCTTTTCTTCGTTCATATCTTAAAACTCCTTAGCTTATTCCCAAATTTATTTGATCTCGCGGAAGGCGAGAAAGAGTGCAAGTTGAATGGCGGTCTTGGTGATCTCCTCCCTCGAACCGACGAGCGTCTGACGGTACACCCGCACGTTCTCCTTGGTGCCGATGGCGATGTAGCAGAGCCCCGCGGGCCGATTCTCGGTGGAGGGTCCCGCATAGCCCGTTGTGGCGATGGAGATGTCGCACTTGCCGTGGCGGATGAGGCCCGCCGCCATCTCGTAGGCGGTCTGATCGGAGACGGCGCCCTTCTGTTTCAGCGTGAACGATGAGACGCCGAGCCTCTCTTCCTTGGAGCCGTTGTCGTAGGTGTTGAGCCCCTCGTAAAAGACGTTGCTGGCCCCGGGAACGGAGACGATCGCCGCCCCCACGCCGCCGCCCGTGAAGCTCTCGCCCGTGGCGATATGCATGCGGCGCACGGCGAGCGCGTCGACGAGGCGCTTTTCAATGCTCTCGTCCTCCATGGAATAGATGAAGTCGCTAAGATCGGTCGCAAGGATGCGAACGACCTCATCGGCGAGCATCTTGGGGGTATTTTTGTCGTAGATGACGTCGATGCGGCCGTTTCCGAAGGTGACGGACACATGCAGAGAGAGCTTTCCGTCCGCCGCCGCCTCGGCCTTTTTCACCGTATCGCTCAAAAGATTTGAGGGAGCACAGACGGTGCGGATGCAGACACGGCTGTAACTGTTCCCCCGCTTTTCGTCGACGAGGGGAATGGTCTCGCTCCTTGCGATCTCCGCGCCCCTCTCCCCCGCGGGAAGCACGAAGCAGAGGCCGCTTTGCGTCGTGAGATAGTACCCCTCTTCGAACGATGCGCCCGCGGCCGCGGACACGGCCTCCCGTGCGGAAGCAAGGAGAGGTTCGTCGCAGATGAGATAGACAAAGGCGTGGTCGGAGATGAGGCGTGCGAGCGTGGAAGTCACCCTCTGCGGCGCATCGTAGGGCAAGATCGCCGTTTCATCGAGAAAGACGCCGCCCGCAAGCAGGGCATCCGTCACGGCCGTAAAATTCACCGAAGAGAGCGAATTTTTGTTGTTGACAAGCACGGCCGCCGCGTTCATTGGTTCTCCTTATCCGAGAGCACATACTTGTTTTTCACGATGTAATTGACGCCCGAGATGACGGTGAGCAGCGTGCACAGCCAAAAGAGCGCGATGCCGATATAGGCAAAGACGAGGCCCGCGGTCGGCACGTCGAGACAGGGCGTGACGAAGAGAAGGATGGCGATGGCGACGTCCTGCGTCACCGTCTTGACCTTGCCCACCATGTCGGCGGCGAGGACAAGATGCTGTCCCGCGGCGATCATGCGGAAGCCGCTCACGATGAGTTCCCGTGCGATGATGATCGACACGCAGACGCCCGCGATGATGGTCCCGCAGTGCGCGGCGAAGAAGGGCCCGACTTCAAACACGGCAGGCCGCGTCAGGAGCAGAATGAATGCCGTCGCATTCAACACTTTATCGGCGATGGGATCGAGGAACTTCCCCAAATTGGTGACAAGTCCCCGCGAGCGGGCGATATGGCCATCCAAAAAGTCGGTGGAGGCCGCAACGACAAAGATGAGCCCCGCGATGATGTAGTTCCATGCCCTTCCCGGGAATACGTCGAGATAGAAAAAGAGTACGAAGAGCGGGATCAAGCAAATTCTTGTGAGTGTGATCTTATTGGGTAAATTCATGATTATGCCTCGCAGTTTCCATATAAGTCGTAAGTATCGGCGGAAGTGATGCGGATGCGGTAACGTTTCCCCTCTTCCGCGCTTGCAGCCGTGAAGTAGACACAGCCGTCGATCTCGTAGGCCTGAAAGTACGCCCGCCCGACGAAGCAGGACTTGTCGTAGTCGATGCCGTCGCAGATGACATTGAGCGTCTTTCCGACATACTTTTTGAGTTTTTCGGCAGAGATCGCGGCCTGTTTTTGGTAGAGTTCCCTCTTCCGCCGCTGTTTGGTTTGGTAGGGAATTTGCCCTTGGAGCCGATAGGCGGGCGTGTCCTCTTCCCGCGAATAGGCAAAGAATCCGCAATTTTCGAACTGCGCCGCATCGAGGAAGGCGAGAAGCTCCCTGTGCTCCTCCTCCGTCTCGGTGGGAAAGCCGGTCATAAAGGTCGTGCGGAGGGCGATGTCGGGGATCTCGCGCCGCAGTCTTTCGAAGAGGGCAAGATACTCCCTCCCCGTTCCCCGCCGCCCCATGAGCTTCAACACCCGATCCGCGCAGTGTTGAAGCGGGATATCGAGATATTTGACGATCTTGGGGTTTCCTTTGATCTCGCGGATGAGCTCGTCCGTGATGGCCT
>CANREK010000156.1 GCA_947629605.1 uncultured Clostridia bacterium
CCCTCAGTCACTCACTACGTTCGTGCCAGCTCCCCTACGAGGGGCGCCAAGGGGGTCCGCTCATTCAGAGCGAAGCGATGAATCCCAGCAAACGCGCGGAGCAAAAGTGATAAAACATTGTACTCCGTAGGTTTAACGGGATGCTTCGCTTGCGCTCAGCATGAGCACGACCGCTCACCCTGAGCGCTGGGGCTGCGCCTCGGGATGAGGACGGGGTGCTTTGACAAATTCTCTTCGACGTGTTATAATCGATCCATGGTCATCTACTATACGGCGGAAAAGACGGACAGCGGGGCATTTCTCGAAAAAGTCCTCGAAAAAGTTCTCCCAAAAGCTCTCCCCAAAGTCCTTGAAAAGCACGGCGGGGCGTCGCAAATTCTTCGCTCCGAAAACGGCAAGCCCTATCTCGAAAAGGGCGAGTGCGAATTCAGCCTCACCGATACGGACGGGCTCATCGCCGTCGCGGTCGGGGCGCAGAGGGTGGGGCTGGACGCCGAACGTCGCAAGCCCCGCAAGCTCGACGCCCTCCTCTCCCGTCTTACGCCCGCGGAGAGGGAAGAGGACTTTTTCGAACTCTGGACGGCCAAAGAGGCGTATGTCAAATACCTTGGCGGCACGCTCGCACGATTTCTGCCAGATTTGGAGTACAAAAAAGGCGTCCTCTACTTTAAGGACGCGCCTGTCGATGTTCAAATCAAGCATTTTGCGCTCGAGGGCTGCACCGTCTGCCTCTGTACGGCGCAGGAAGAGCCCTTCACCCTCGTCAGACTCTAAACTTCGTACCACTCTCCCTCTTGCGGGATGAACGCTTCCGCATCGGGGAGTATTTTTTTGACCGTGGGGAGAAATTTCTCGGTGTTTTCCCTGTGGGTGAGCGGGGGGAAGGCGTCGTCGAAGTGGTCGGCCATGACCTTCTTCGGGCGGAAGGCCTCTAAGAAGCGTTCCATGTACTTGTGCATGCGGCTCCTGCCCTGATAGGGGAAGACGAGAAGATCGGCTTCCTGCGGATAGGTGACGCTCTCTTCCATGCCCGCCGAGCCGAGCACGACGACGGACTTCTCTCCGTCCGAGATGTGGAGCGCATAGACGTCGTCTTGCAACTTATATTGAAGGGCGTGGTGGCAGAGCTTCAGACAGCTCACGGCGTGCAGCCATGTCCGCGGCGCAAAGGTAACGCGGAGCACCGTGGCGACGTCAAACACGCAATGACAGCTCCGATAAGTGTGAACGGTGAAGGGACCGATCTTGATCTCCTCGTTTGCGGCATAGGAGATCATGCCGTCGGTGTTCTGTTTGAGCTTTTCGGCATGCAGGATGCCATTTTCGGAGACAAACACGGGGATATGCGTGTTTTCCGTGAACGCGCCGACATCCCCGAAGTGGTCGAGATGGGGATGGGTGATAAAGACCGCATCCGCGCTTTTCGCTTCCTCCATGGGGATCCGGTAGAGCGTGGGATTCAGTTTTTTGAGATACGGGTCGATGAGAAGCCGTGTGTTTCCGCTTTCGAGAAGGAGCGACGCTGTCCCGTACCATTTGATTTTCATAGGTAACTTCCTCTCAACTTCTGCATTATAGCATTTTGTGTCGAAATTGACAATCTTTTTGCCGTCTGCGCCGAGAAAAAATTCGCAAGGAATAAAATTTCTCCGAGTTGGACAAAGTTTGACTATGAAAAAGTTTGTGCACGGCCTCATCTTGTCGATCTTATGCCTCATGTCGCTGTTCTTTATGACCGCCTGCGAGACGGAAGAGCTCGGCTCGCTCAAAGAGGTCACGCG
Source organism: uncultured Clostridia bacterium (assembly GCA_947629605.1). Taxonomy (GTDB): domain Bacteria; phylum Bacillota; class Clostridia; order Christensenellales; family Borkfalkiaceae; genus Gallimonas. The sequence goes on from CANREK010000156.1 coordinate 1,782, forward strand.
GCCCTATGCGGGGTTCTATCAATGCGAAACGATCACCCTCGGCGGAAGAGACATGACGGACAAGTTCGAAACGCTCACCTTGGAGCTCAGACAGGATGGGCAGTTCGTGGTCTCCTACCTCACCGCGGAGGGCAATGAGGGCAGCTATCGGGGCAATTACGAGATCGACATCGAGGAGAAAGAGATTACCTTTTCCGCAAAGCAGGGGACACGGCAAAAGGCCTTTTCCTTCCCCTATGAAAAGGGCGCGGTGCGCATCGATTACAACCTCTTCGGCACTCTGCTCCATGCCGAATTCAAGATGCCGACTTGACAAAATTCCGCACATATGTTACAATTTTTATGAGGTGGCATATGACAAAAGGGGAAATCGCAAAGCGGAATTTTTTGAACGGATACAACTGCGCACAGGCCGTCGCGCTGGCCTTTCAAGAGGAGACGGGGCTCGACGGGGAGACGCTGACGCGGGCGACAGTCGCGCTCGGCGGAGGGCTCGGGAGGCTCAGGGAGACCTGCGGCGCCGTCTCGGGCAGCGCCGTCGTGCTCGGCCTCTGCTTTCCCGAAAAGAATAAGAGCGAGATCTACGCCCTCGTGCAGGAGCTCGCCCGCCGCTTCAAGGAGAAAAACGGTAGCTACAACTGCGGAGAGCTTCTCTCGGGCGTCGGGGTGCAGACGGACAGGTCGCCCAATGCCGAAGCGCGGACTTCCGCCTACTACAAAAAGCGCCCCTGCGCCGACCTCGTTTCTGACGCCGCCGACCTCCTCGCCGACATTATCGCATCGGAGAAGTGAGCCTTGTGCCCCCTCCATGGGAGGGGGGATAGGGGGGGTGGGTCACCGCCGCTCATTCTGAGGGCGTAGCCCGAAGAATCCCGGCAAACGGGCGGAAGCAGTTGCTCCGTGGGTCTAATGGGATGCTTCACGCGCGTTCAGCATGAGCACTGCGGGGCCGCAATTTTTAATTTTTAATTCCACACAAAAAACCGTCACATATGTGACGGTTTTTTGATGTTTTTCAAGAAAAGTCAGTCTTTCTTTTCAAAGGTGAAGCCGCTGATGGTGACGCTCGCGTCGTGGTCGTTCGTATCGCCGCCCATGGAGTCGACAAAGACGAGGATGTTTTTCACCGCGCCCTGTTGCATGGTCTCGTCGTAAGTGATGGTGAGGGTGACTTCCTCGCCCGCCGCAAGCGTGACCTTGGTGCCGCCCCATTGGAGGTCGGTGGAGAGCCCCGTGCCGCCCTCGCAGGTCGCAGACTTGTTGATGCAGTCGGTGCCCTGGTCCGCATTGCTGTCACTCGTGCTGACCCAAGTCGTGCCCTGCACGTCAACGCGGAACGTGACAGCC
>CANREK010000157.1 GCA_947629605.1 uncultured Clostridia bacterium
CACACATACTCCGCCCGTTTGCTGGGATTCTTCGCCCCACAAGGGGGCTCAGAATGAGCGGCGGACCTTATGCCCCGCCGCGCTCATGCCCCTCCATGGGAGGGGGCATCATTCACCATAATCTTTCAGTCATACCCTCTCCTCTCATGAAAAAAATAACTTTTTGAAAGAATTATACGCTTTTCCGTTGAAAAATTTTCCGATTTGCGGTATAATATCCCTACGGCCGTCATGAGGCCGCTGTTACAAGAATAAATTCGGAGCAAAACTATGGCAGATACAGAGAAAAAAGGTCTGGTCGCACGATGGCTCATCGGAAAGGAGCGCAGTGAGGATTACGCCCGCAGCACCCTTCCCACGAGCCGTTTCGGGCTCTTTTGGGATATTTTGAAGGGAAGATTCGGGCGCCTCATGCTCGTCAATCTTCTCATGCTCGTCACATCCCTTCCCGTCGTGGCGCTCATCATATGGCGCTATCTCCAAATCGGTACGGCGGGGATCAGCGGTCCGTTCGGCGCGGGAATGGGTCCTTCCTTCCCGTACTTGCCCGACATTGCGGGCAGTGTCGAATCCATGCTCCTGCAAAGCGACCTCATCTTTTTCTCCCTCTTCATTCCCGCGGGAGTCATCGCGGGGCTGGGGATCTCGGGCGGATTCTACATCATCCGCAACCTCATCTGGACGGAGGGCATCTTTGTCGCCAACGACTTTCTCCGCGGCATCAAGCGGAATTTTCTGAATGTGCTCGAAGCGGTGCTCATCTTCACCGTCGTGCTCTTTGTGGCGCGGGTGATGGGGGACCTCGCCGATTTCTACGTCGCGACGGATGCGGCGGGCGCGGGCTGGATGATCGCCTCCAAGGTCGTGGGGTACATCATTGTCTCCTTTATGCTCCTCGTCTGCCTTTGGATGATCTCGCTCGGCATCAACTATCGGCAGGGGCCTTGGGCGCTCTTCCGCAACGCCGTCGTCATGACGATCGGCACCTTCCCGCAGACCGTCTTTTTCGCCGCGCTTGCCCTTTGGCCCTATTTCCTCGGCATCTTCGGGGGGCTCAACTTCCTCGGCATCATCGGCATTCTCTTTTTGATCCTCATCGGCTTCTCTTATTCGGGGCTCGTTTGGCTCGATTACAGCCAGTGGGCGTTCGATAAATACGTCAACCCCGCCCACGGCATCGCCACGGGCAGAGGGCTCTACAACAAGGAGACGGGCACGATGAATACCGCCCCGACCATGAGCGAGGCACAGAGCGCCGCCATGCGCGAATACAGGAGACAGATGGCGCTCAACGGCAGGAGCAAGCTCGCCTCCCGCCCCGTAAAACCCATCGACGAGGGGACCGATCCCTACCAGCTCCCCGAATCCTTCTCCCGCGAGGACCTCAAAAAGCTCCGCGAGAGCAAGGAAGAGATGGCAAAGGATGCGAGAGCGTACGAGGAAGAGCACAAGAACGACGAACAGTATGTCGCCTACAACAAGGAATTCGACGCCTTGGAGGCGGCATTGCGCGAAGAGGAGAGCGAGGCTTCGGGCGGCAAGAAAAAGAAGAAAAAGAATCAAAAGGGCCGCCCCAAGATGCTGTCGCGTGACGGAAAAAGATGACGCAGGCGTATGACTATCTTGCCGAATGGTTTGAATTTCTGAACGATGACTGCGACTATCCCAAATGGTCGCAGTATTTTATTGACGGGCTCCGTAGGCGTAGGGCAGGGCATAAGGGATTCGAACTCGGCTGCGGAAGCGGCGCCTTTTCGCGTGCTCTCCAAAGGGCGGGCTACGACATGACGGGCGGAGACATCTCCGACGCCATGCTCTCCAAGGCCGTCACGCTTGCGCGGGAAGAGGGACTTTCCATTCCCTTTGTCAAGGCCGATGCGGCATGTCTCAAAACGACGGAGCGCTACGACTTCATCCTCTGCGCCAACGACTGCATCAACTATCTTCCGCCCCAAAAGCTCCTATCTTCCTTCCGCGCCATCGCCAAATGTCTCAAAAAGGGCGGGATCTTTTGGTTCGACGTGAGCTCCGAATACAAGCTAAGGCAAAAAGTTGCAAATAATATGTTCGGCGACGACAGGGACAACGTCACCTATCTCGAATTCAATTCCTTGAAAGAGGACAGGGTGGAGACCGATGTCACGCTCTTTGTGCGTGAGGGGGAACTCTTCCGCCGCTTCGACGAGAGACATGTCCGCTACATTCACGGCGAAGAGGCCGTCACGGCGGCGCTGCTTGCGGCGGGATTTCGGGTGGAGGCGGAGGGCCATCTCGGCGAACAGAAGGACAACAGCGACAGGCTGAATTTTATATGCGAAAAAGTATCATCTTAAAGACGCTCGTCTATGGGGGAGAGGTCTCCCTCGCGGTCATCGACAGCACCGCTGCCGTTGCGGAGGCCATGCGCCGCCACGGGTTCTCGGCCGTCGCCACGGCGGCATTCGGACGGACCCTCACGGCCACGGCCTACCTTTGCAGTTGGTTGAAGGGGGAAAACAGCTCTCTCGCCGTCACGGTGAACGGCGGCGGCGAGGGGGGAAAGATCTGCGTCGCGGGGGACAGCAGACTGTATCTCCGCGGATTTTGCGAGCACCCCGAAGTCGAACTTCCGCCCCGCGCGGACGGCAAGCTCGACGTGGGAAAGTTCGTCGGGAAGGACGGTGTTCTCACCGTCGTCTCGGACGACGGCACGGGGCTGCCCTTCACGGGGACGAGCACGCTCGTCTCGGGGGAGATCGCAGAGGACTTTTCCGCCTATTTTCTGACGAGCGAACAGCGGCCCACGGCCATTGCACTCGGCGTCAAGGTGAAGGACGGCGTCTTGGGCGCGGGCGGCGTGTTCTTGCAACCCTTGCCCGGGGCGAGTGAGGACGCTCTCTCCTACTGCGAGACGCAGATCGCGCAGTTCTCCAAGCTCTCCACGCTCATCGAGGAGAAGGGGGCGGAAGGGGTGCTCCGCATGCTCACAGGGGAACCCTACGATGCGCGGCAGCTCTGTTTCCGCTG
>CANREK010000158.1 GCA_947629605.1 uncultured Clostridia bacterium
GATGCCCGCGCCGATCTTCCCCATCAGCCATTCGACGGGGGTGCCGAAGATGGCCGCGATCGATCCGCCCGCGAGCAGGGAGACGAGGGGCACGATGAGGATGTCGAGTTTGGTCTTTCCCGTCACATAAGTGCCGAATTCTGCCGCCACGACGACGGCGAGATAGCATGTGATGGGGTTGCCTGTGCCGATGAGAACGGATGCGGAGAGCTGGGTCTCCCCCGTGACATAGCCGATGAACGTGGGGGCGTTGGCCGCGAAGATGCCGACGGCGACACTGCACGCGAGGGCCATTTTGGAACTCTTGAGGGAATGCGCGATGCCGACGCCGATGCCCGCGCCCATCGCAACCTTGGAAAATGTGCCGATCCCGTTCAGGAAACGGTAACATAAGTTGAGAATTTCGTTTTCCGACTGCCCGTTTCCGAAGATGCGGGCGAGCTGGCAGATGATGGTCCCCGCGATGAGCGTGCAGAAGAGCCCGTTCGCCATGCCGCCGAACGCGACGATGAAGTAGCGGTTTGCAAATTTTTTGAGATATCTGAGGAAAATCTTGCCCTTGCTCTCCGCGGGCCCCTCTGCGGGTGCGCCGTTGTCTGCGGGAGCGGGCTCTTCCTCTGCGGGAGCCTCTTGGAGCGGTTCCTCGCTCAGTTTTTTTTGTTCTTCTTCCATAGGTATCGATATGGTATCACAGTTTTGCGAGAAATGCAAGTAAATTCACACAATGAACTTTTTTATTCTTCATTCAAATTCCAATCGATGGGGGGAATGTCGTGGGAGATGAGGTATTCGTTGGCCTTGGAGTAGTGGCGGCAGCCGAAAAATCCGTTGTAGGCGGAGAGGGGCGAGGGGTGCGCACATTCGAGGATGAGATGCTTATTTTGAGCAATAAGTGCGCGTTTTTTCCTCGCATTGCCGCCCCAGAGGAGAAAGACGAGGTGCTCTTTTTCACGGCTCAAAAGCTCGATGACGGAGTCCGTAAACCAGCTCCAACCGCAGTTCGCGTGGGAATTCGCCTGGTGTTCGCGCACGGTGAGCGCCGTGTTGAGGAGCAGAACGCCCTCCTTCGCCCACTTGGTCAGATTCCCGCTCTTCGGCGCCGAAAATCCCAAATCGTCTTTCAATTCTTTGAGCATATTTTCCAGCGACGGGGGCTTGGGAACGCCGTCCTGCACCGAAAAACACAACCCATGTGCCTGATTGGGCTCATGATAGGGGTCCTGCCCGAGCAGTACGACCTTGACCTTATCGTACGGCGTGTAGCGGAAGCAGTTGAAGATGTCGTACATGTCGGGGTAGACGATATAGTGGGAATATTCGTATTTGAGAAATTCCCGTATTTTGTGATACCGTTCATCCGCAAAGAGCGGCGCGAGCGGCTCCTTCCAATCACCTAAATCGATCATAAGTGCTCCAAAATTTCAAAATATTTTCGTAGTTCTTTTTTTGCGCCGTCGAGGTCGTGGGCGAGGTAGTTGCCGCATTCCTCCCGCTTCGCCCCGGGGACCTCGTTGAGGGAAAGCGCCACGGGGATACACTCTTTGAGGAGCGCCAAAACTTCCCCATAGTCCAAATTGACGGTGAGAAGATAGAACCCCGTGCGGCAGCCCATGGGGCCGAAGTAGACGATGTTGTCCTTCTCCCGGCTGTTGCGGAGCACGGTCGCGAGCATGTGTTCGATGGAATGCAGGGCGTCGGGCGTGAGAAAGTCGCCCGCGTTCGGCCTTTTGAAGCGGAGGTCGAAGGTCGTCACGCCGTTTTGCGGCGCCGACATGTGCAGTCCGACCTGCAATAGGTCGTGATTTTTCTGAAACGAAGGGATCTTTTCCATAAATTCAAAATTAAAAATTAGAAATTGCGCCCCGCGTCATTCTGAGCCCGTAGGGCAGTAAAGAGTACGAGATTCGACCCGAAGAATCTCGCGGGGCGAATACGGACACTGTGCGGCGAGATGCTTCGGACACGCTTCCGTAGACTGCGTTCTTGCTCACAGGCTCAGCATGACGCCGCATCCGTTCCGCCCGTTTTCCGGCCTTCACATTCGTTCAGCATGAGCGCACGGCGGCCCGCCGTGCTTGCCCCCTCCTTGGGGAGGGGGACACAGGGGGCGGGGAAGGATGAGCGCGTCGCCCCACGATTGCGGGAGGTCAGTCCAATGCGGCCAAAATTTCTTTGAGTTCGGCTTTGAGGTTCGAGAGGGCGAGGGCGCAGTTCTTTCTGAATTGCTCCGTCGTCGAGCCCGAACCGTACACGTCGGAGATGGCCTTCACCGACGTAAAGGGCACGCCCGCATACTTGCACACCTGCGCGATCGCGCCGCCCTCCATTTCGCGGATATCGCACCCAAGTTGCAATAAAAGCTCGTGGTCCGTGGGCGAATCGTTGAACCTGTCCCCCGTGCCGAGCGCACGGCGGGGAAAGCCGAGCGAAGGGGGGCAGAAGAGGGGCAGAAAGTTCTCCGTTTCGCCGTCAAGGGTGCCGACGGGGAGCCCGTTGAGCTGGGTACAGTCAAAGTCGTACTGCACGGCCTTTTCGATGAGGTAGAGCTTGCCGATCTCGGTGTTTTCGGGCTTCAATCCGCCCGCGGCGCCGAAGTTGAGGATGCGGTCGGCCCCCGCGAGGATGGCGACGCACGCGCCCGCCGCAGCGTTGACTTTCCCGACGCCGCACACGACAAGGATGATCTCGCGCCCGAAAACGTTCCCGAAATACACCGTTTTTCCGCATATATGTTGCGTTTTTTCGAGTTCCATGGAATCGAGCAGGATATCTGCCTCTCTATCCATGGCAATGACACAACCAAGCATAATATCTCCTTTTTTGGTTCATTCTGAGCTGTCCCGCGTCATTCTGAGGTACGGATGCCGAACGAAGTTAGAATACTTAACCCGAAGAATCTCGCGGGGCGATTGCACTATCATACGGCGAGATGCTTCGGGTAAGCACCCGTAGACTTCGTACAAATCCCTTTCTCAGCATGACGCCGCA
>CANREK010000159.1 GCA_947629605.1 uncultured Clostridia bacterium
GGTCTCCCTGCCTAAGCGCACCCTATTTGGTACCCTACGGGAACCTTAATGTCCTTGCATATAACGCTTCCGAGACCCACCCGATTGATGCACAAAGCGCGTTCGCTCGAACAGTTTCTTTTCGAAGGCCCGCGCCGCCCCCTTAGGGCAACCCCCACCTGACGCGGCTACGCCGCGCCACCCGCCCCCTTTCAAAGGGGGCAGGCAAGGGCCGAGCAAAGAAATGTTCGAAACTTCTACACTACAAACAAATACACATAGTACCCAATAAAGCAAGCGAGCATGAGGCTCCCCGCGATCCTGCCGAGCTTGTGACCCTTGATGAGGGCGAGGCCGAAGAGGAGCACGGCGGCTCCGAGGGCGACGCATGCATCGATGAGATTGCTTGCCGCTCCCGCCGTCGTAAAGGTGAGCGGGCAGAAGAGCGAACTCGCCCCCGCGACGAGCAAAATATTAAAGATATTGCTCCCTATGATGTTGCCGACGGCGATGTCCGTCTCCCCCTTGATGGCGGCGACGACGGATGTCACAAGTTCGGGAAGAGATGTGCCGAGGGCGACGATGGTGAGCCCGATGATGCGCTCCGACACATGAAAATGCTGTGCGATCTTCTTGGCATTGTCGACGAGGAGGGTCCCGCCGCCGACGACCATGCCAAGCCCGATGACGGTGAGGAGAATGAGGAACCACGTCCTTTCCTCCATCGTATCGAACCAAGCGCCGATCTTGCCCTTGGGTTTTTTCTCCTCGGCGGGCGGGGGAAGACTTTCGTCCGATTTCCCCTTCTGCTCCTTCAAGGCTCCGCGGATGAGGAGGAACATGTAAACCGCAAAGACGGCGAGAAAGACGACCCCATCCCACCAATTCAGGGCGTTCCCCCATGCGGCGAGGCCGATCATGAGGGCGGAGGAAAGCAGCAGAACGGGCAGGTCGAGCAGGAGAGAATTCCTCTGCACGGGCAGGGCGTGGAAGAGGGCGGAGAGCCCTAAAATGAGCAATATGTTGATGATATTGCTCCCGACAACGTTGCCGATGGCGAGGTCCGTGGACTTTTGAATGGCCGAAGTCACGGAGACACAGAGCTCGGGTGCGCTCGTGCCGAACGCGACGACGGTGAGCCCGATGATGAGCGGCGAGATGCGGCACTTCCCCGCGATGCCCGCCGCGCCGTCCACGAACCAATCGGCCCCCTTCACGAGGAGCGCGAACCCGAGGATCAAGAGAAAAATCCAAAGATATAGCATGTTTTACATTTCCCTTTGTAAGTATAGCACAGTGTCAGACAAAAGTCAAATGAGGCCTTCGATCAAAATTTTGACGCCGATGGCGATGAGGATGAGGCCGCCGAGCAGTTCTGCCTTGTCGGCAAAGCGGTTGCCCGCCCGCTTCCCGATCGCGACCGCCGCCGTGCTGAGCGAAAACGTGATCGCCCCGATGATGAGGGCGCAGAGCACGACATGCATCGGCAGTCCGCCATTTGTCTCGGCCGCGAGAAAGGTGACGCCCACCGCGAGGGCATCGATGGAAGTGGCGACTGCCTGCACGAAGAGTTTCACGATCCCCGTGCTCTTTTCGCTTTTTACCGCCTCGCCGCGCTTTTTTTGTCTCTGCTCCAAGATGAAGTCGAGGACCATCTTCCCGCCGAGGAAGGCGAGAATGGCAAAGGAGAGCCACGGGGCGATTTTTTGCACGATATGTGCGAAAATCGAGCCGAAATAGTAGCCCGCGACGGGCATCAAAAATTGGAAAACGCCGAAAAAGGCCGCGATGACTACGACCTTCCACGGCCGCATTTTCGGCTCCGTCATGCCGTCCGTCATGCCGACGGCGAAGGCGTCCATCGACAGCGCCACGCCGATCAAAACGATCTCCCAAATTGCCATGATCTCTCCGAGGGGAGCGGTGAAAAAATGAGACTTATACGCGAAAAAACGCGCATAAGTCTCGCCGTTTCATGAAATACCCGCGGGCATCCCCGCACTATGTGGATATGACCGCCCTTGCGGGCCGACTACTCCCCTATGACTGCAATGATTGTATCATAGCTTATGCGGGTCTGTCAAGATTTTTTCGCCAAAAGGCAAAGAATTTCTCTCGCGCGTTTTGGGGAGACGGGCGCCGTCTGCGGCGTGTGATATTCCACGCGCTCGACCGTGCCCTCCGTGTTTCCGCCCTGCGTCGGCACGAGAACGAGGTCGCCCGCCTCGACTTTGAAGGGCGCGATGTACCAATAGGGCGCATCCTGCGTGCGCACTTTGGCAAAGGTGTACATTTCGTTGTCGGCGATCACCCCGCCGGAAAGAGAATGGATCATAGTGAATTAAAAATGAAAAATGAAAAATGTAAAATTGCGGTGAACGCGGCGTAGCCGACGGGTTGCGGCGGTCCCTGCCGACGCAACAGGATTCATAATATAACACCCCTTCCGCCCCTACGGGGCACCCTCGCGCACGGGTAGAGACCCGTGCTTGGTCGGCATTTGCCCGTTGCATATGGGCAAATGCGAAAAGAATTTTGCGCTAAGAGTTATCAACTCTTAGCAGAATGCAAAATTCTTCCCTCAAGAGGTGGGCAAGGGGCAGGCAGATTCTTGGCTCCCCCTCGAGGGGGAGCTCCCGCGAAGCGAGTGAGGGGGTGTTATGCCCCCTCCTTGGGGAGGGGGACTAAGGGGGCGGGGACATTCCCACTCACTGCGCGTGGCAGGGTCTCCCTGCCTAAGCGCACCCAATTTGCAACGCTACGGCAGGCTTAATGTCCTTGCATATAACGCTTCCGAGACCAAAGTAATTGATGAACAAAGCACGTTCGCTCGAACAGTTTCTTTACGAAGGCCGTAGGCCGAGCAAAGAAATGTTCGAAACCATTCCCACTCACTGCGCGTGGCAGGGTCTCCCTGCCTAAGCGCACCCTATTTGGTACCCTACGGGAACCTTAATGTCCATGCATATAACGTTTCCGAGACCAAAGTGATTGATGAACAGGG
>CANREK010000160.1 GCA_947629605.1 uncultured Clostridia bacterium
GCGGACATAGAGGTCGTTGATGGCGTGGATGCCGCCCCGCTCGACCTCTTCCCGATCCCCCCAATGTTTGTAGGCGGCAATCAACTTGCCGAACTGCGTGCCGTAATCGCCGAGGTGATTGATGCCGACGACCTTATAGCCGAGGAAGCCGAAGATGCGATAGAGCGCCCCGCCGATGACCGTCGTGGAGAGGTGGCCGATGTGGAAGGGCTTGGCGATGTTGACCGAGGAATAGTCGATGCAGACGGTTTTCGGGGCACCCATGTCCAAGCCCCTGCCCTCGGTTTTGAATTCCGCCGCGCTGTATGCTTCCCACATCTCCGCGGGGGACTTCCCCGAAAAGAGGGGAGCATAGCTCTCTTTGAGGCTTTGGAAGAGCCCCATGCGGTTGACCTTAAAATTGAGATACCCGTTCACCGCGGTGACGCTTTCGAGAATGTCATCGGGCGCAAAGCTCGCCGCCAGCTCCTCCGCGATGAGGGCGGGGGACTTTCGGAAGATCTTTGCGAATTTGAAGCAGGGCAGGGCGAAGTCGCCGAGCGACGCATCGGGCGGCACGACGACGGATTCGGCGATCTCCTCCGCGGAGACGCCGTTGATGTTGAGTTTGCTTGCGATATACGTTTTATAATCCATGAAAATTCCTTCTTCGTGAGCATTTTACCATATTTTTCCCCACAAGGCAACCGAAAGACTTGCCGATTCCGAGAAAATGTTTTATAATTGAGGCAGAAAGAACCTTGGAGATAGAAGTATGAAACTCGGAGTTGTGGGACTTCCCAACGTCGGCAAGTCCACCCTGTTCAATGCGATCACCCACGCGGGCGCGGAAATGGCCAACTATCCCTTCTGCACCATCGAACCCAACGTCGGCATCGTCGCCGTGCCCGATGAGAGGCTCGACAAACTCGCCGCCCTCTATAACAGTAAAAAAGTGACGCCCGCCGTCATCGAATTCGTCGACATCGCGGGGCTCGTCAAGGGCGCAAGCCGCGGCGAGGGGCTGGGCAATAAGTTCCTCTCCCATATCCGCGAGTGCGACGCCATCGTGCACGTCGTGCGCTGTTTTGAAGATGCGAACATCACCCATGTCGAGGATTCCGTCGACCCTGTCCGCGACATCGAGACCATCAATTTGGAACTCATTCTCGCCGACATCGAGACACTGCAAAAGCGGCAGGACCGCATCAAAAACGCCGCCCGCGGCGGGGCGGACAAGGCGGCGGCCGCAGAGTTTGCCTTCCTCGAAAAACTCATGGCCCATCTCGAACGGGAACAGCCCGCAAGCACCCTCCCCGTGACCGAGGACGAAAGGGCCCTGCTCGACGGCCTCTTTTTGCTCTCCGCGAAGCCTGTCATCTACTGCGCCAACATCGCCGAGACGGACATGGGGGCGGAGGAGGAAACGCTTCCCCTCGTGCAGAGGGTGAAGGAGTACGCAAGCGGCCACAACGCGGGCGTCATCGTCGTCTGCGCCAAGACGGAGGAGGAGCTCGCCGAGATGGACCCCGAGGATGCGCAGATCTTTTTGGAGGAGTTCGGCCTCAAAGAGAGCGGGCTCAATAAGCTCATCAAGGCGTCATATTCCCTGCTCGGGCTCATTTCTTACCTCACCGCGGGGGAGAAGGAGACTCGCGCGTGGACCATCAAGAACGGCACCAAGGCGCCGCAGGCGGCGGGGAAGATCCACACCGACTTTGAAAAGGGCTTCATTCGTGCCGAAGTTGTCGAATGGGAGACCCTGCTCGAATGCGGCGGCCTCAACGGCGCCCGCGAAAAGGGCAAGGTCCGCTCCGAGGGCAAGGACTACGTCATGAAAGACGGCGACGTCGTGCTATTCAGGTTTAACGTGTAAGAGTTTCGAACAGTTTCTTTGCTCGGCCTACGGCCTTCGTAAAGAAACTGTTCGAGCGAAAGTGCTTTATTCATCAATTGATTTGGCCTCGGAAGCGTTATATGCAAGGACATTAAGGTTCCCGTAGGGTACCAAATAGGGTGCGCTTAGGCAGGGAGACCCTGCCACGCGCCGTGAGTGGGCATGACACCCCCTCAGTCGCGTAAGTCCGCGACAGCTCCCTTTGGGCGGCAGGGACCGCCCAAAGCCCGTCGCGGTGCCACCGCTCCTGTCGCGGCACGCTCACAGCCCACAGGGCTGTTGAGGAGAATGGCGCCACTCCACCCCTCGGGAGGGGGCAAAAGGCCTACCCCCTTTGGGGGGAGGCTCCGCCGTAGGCGGTGGTGGGGGGGATAATGCCCCGCCGCTCATTCTGAGTGCCCCGTAGGGGCCGAAGAATCCCAGCAAACCTACGGACTATGAGTGTTAACGGGATGCTTCGCTGGCGTTCACCGCAATTTTTAATTTTTCATTTTTAATTCAGAATAACGTGCCGCCCGCCGACGGAAGTCGGCGGGCGGCGCTTTTCCTCAAAAAATGCGACTTATAGTTCGATTTTCAGGTCGCCCGGCTTGATCCAGCCGACTTTTCGGAGCACTTCGCTCACCAAAAGGGAGATCGCCGCGGGGAGCACGAAACAGACCAAGATCACGCCGAACACGATGTTGAGCGTCGGCACGACGCCCGCGGAAGCGCCGATCATGTCGATGACGCCGACGAGCCCCGCCGTGCCCATGCCCGCGCCGACGGAGGTCGCCTGTAATTTGAAGAGACAGGTCGAAATGGGCCCCACGACGAGCGAGGAGACGACCGCGGGGAGCAGGATCTGCGGTTTTTTCAGGTTGGGAATTTGAAGCATGGAAGTGCCGAGCCCCTGCGCGATGAGCCCCGAGAACTTGTTTTCGCGGAAGCTCGCCACCGCAAATCCTATCATGTGCGCACAGCAGCCCGCGACGCCCGCGCCCGCCGCAATGCCGCTGAGCCCGATGGAGACGCCGATGGCCGCGCTCGAAGTGGGGAGCGTCAAAAGAAGTCCCATGACGAGGGAGATGACGAGCCCCATGAGGAAGGGTTGAAGTTCCGT
>CANREK010000161.1 GCA_947629605.1 uncultured Clostridia bacterium
TCGAAAAGGCACAGCGGGGCATCATCTACATCGATGAGATCGACAAGATCGCCCGCAAGGGGGAAAACGTCTCCATCACCCGCGACGTCTCGGGCGAGGGCGTCCAGCAGGCGCTCCTCAAGATCATCGAGAGCACCGTCGCCAATGTCCCCCCGCAGGGCGGCAGAAAGCACCCCCAGCAGGACTGCATGCACATCGACACGACGAATATCCTCTTTATCTGCGGCGGCGCCTTTGTCGGGCTCGACAAGATTGTCTCCGCAAGAATGGATGATTCGGGCCTCGGCTTCGGCGGAAAGGTCAAACTCACCGAAAATGAGGTCGATTATACGCTCCTCGACGACGTCAAACCGCAGGACCTCACCAAGTTCGGGCTCATTCCCGAATTCGTCGGCCGTGTTCCCATCGTCGTCAGTCTGCAAGCGCTCGACGAGGATGCGCTCGTCAGCATTCTCACCAAGCCCAAGAACGCCATCATCAAGCAGTATCAAAAACTTGTCGGGCTCGACGGCGTCAAGCTCACGGTGGAGGAGGCCGCGGTGCGCGAGATCGCCAATACCGCCATCCGCCTGAAAACGGGCGCGAGAGGGCTCCGCACGATCATCGAGAGCCTCATGATCGACGTGATGTTCGATATTCCCTCCGAAAACGACGTCGCGGAAGTCATCATCACCCGCAGCTGCGTGACGGACGGCGCCAAACCCCGCCTCGTCTATAAACAGTCGGCGTAAATGGCGGAGAGGAATCGGGAAAAATTGCGTTGAGATGAAAAATTGAATTGATACGGTAAAATGATACGCGGGGCGGGTTTCTTTGGAAACCCGCCCCGCTTTACGTTTCTCTGCCCGACAAGCGTGCGCCACAGGCGCACGCTCATGCTGAACGGCCGCCCCGCGTCATTCTGAGCCACAGGGCTCATAGAGAGTACGGAAGCAATTCCGAAGAATCTCGCGGGGCGGTATTCACAATTGTGCGGCGAGATGCTTCGGACTTACTCTCGTAGACTGTGTTTGGGTTTTGCGGCTCAGCATGACGCCGCACGCACATACTCCGCCCGTTTGCTGGGATTCTTACTTCGCGCCTAAGGGCGCTCGTGCCGCCCTTAGACGTGAATAGAATGCGGGCGGGGCAGGATGACGCGATTGGGAACGGTGCCGTAGAATTGTGCGGCGAGATGCTTCGGACACTCTCTTGTAGACTGCGTTCTTACTTTGCAGCTCAGCATGACGCCGCACGGCGACTGAGGGGGTGTCATTTCCAATCTCCCCGCCATAATTTTTCATCTTTAATTTTGAATTATCCCTTGACAGTTCATACTGCATATGATATACTGTTCACGAATACCCCGTGGGGGTATATGGAGAAAACGATGGAAGAACATTGCTGTTGTCACACAAATGAGCGCAAGACCATACGTTCCGAAGAGGACAAAAAGAACATCACGGCCCGCATCAATCGCATCGCGGGGCAAGTGAACGGCATCAAGCGCATGGTCGAGGAGGACCGCTACTGCGATGACATCCTCATCCAGCTCGCCGCCGTGGACGCCTCGGTCAAGAGCCTGTCTGCGGTCATTCTCAAAAATCATCTGTACGGTTGCGTCGTGGAACGGCTCGGCGCGGGGGAGACCGAGGTCCTCGACGAGATCGTCGATCTCTTCAAGAGGTTTTCATGAAGAAGAAATTCACAGTCACGGGGATGAGCTGCGCGGCGTGCGCGGCGGGCATCGAACGGACAGTCAAAAAATTGAAAAGCGTCACTTATTGCGCGGTTTCGCTCATGGGTGAGTGCATGGAAGTGGAGTTTGACGAGGCGGTTTTGGAGGAAGCGCAGATCAAGAGCGCGGTCACAAATCTCGGCTATGGCATCTTCGACTACGGCAAAACGCCCGAAAAGAAGCGGGAGATCCTCACGCTCTTCGTGCGGTTTTTGGCCTCGCTTGTTCTCCTTTTGCCTGTCATGTACCTTTCGATGGGACACATGGTGGGGCTCCCCGCGCCGATGGGATGGTGGAATCACGGCTTCCAGCTCGGCCTCACGGCCGTCATTCTGCTCATCAACTACAAATTTTTCGTGAGCGGGGTCCGCGCGGCAGTAAAACTCGTGCCGAATATGGACACCCTCGTCTCGCTGGGCGCGGGCGTCTCCTTTGTTTACAGTCTCGTGCTCGCCTGTATCGACCCCATGAACCATGCGCTGTATTTTGAATCGGCGGCCATGATCGTCACCCTCGTGACGCTCGGGAAATGGCTCGAAGATCGCTCCAAAAAGCGCACGGGGCGGGAGATCGAAAAGCTCCGCTTCCTCGCGCCCGATACCGTCACGGTGGAACGCGGCGGCGTGCAGAGGACCGTGCCCCTCTCCGAAGTGGAGGAGGGCGACCTCGTAATTGTGAAGCAGGGTGAATCGATCGCCGTCGACGGGACAGTCGTGGAAGGGCACGCCTTTGTCGACCGTTCCGCAGTCACGGGCGAGAGCCTTCCCATCGAACTTACCGAGGGAGAAAAGGCCGTTTCCGCCTGCATCGTGACGAGCGGTTTTTTGAAGATATGTGCCGAAAAAGTGGGGGCAGACACCATGTTGATGTCCATCATCAAGATGGTGCGCGAGGCGGGCGCTTCCAAGGCGCCCATCCAGAAATTGGCCGATAAAGTGGCCGCCGTCTTTGTCCCCGCCGTGCTCTGTATCGCCGTCGTCACCTTCCTCATTTGGTACTTTGTGACGTGGGATCTGTCAAGAGCGATGAACTATGGCATCTCCGTGCTCGTCATCTCCTGCCCCTGCGCCTTGGGACTTGCGACGCCCGTCGCGGTCATGGCGGCAACGGGCAGGGGCGCGTCGCTCGGCATTCTCTATAAAAACGCCGAGGCGCTTCAAAAGATGGCATCGGTGGATGAAGTTTGGCTCGACAAGACGGCCACGCTCACCGAGGGCAAGCCGAAAGTGGTGCACTTTGAGGAAATTTGCC
>CANREK010000162.1 GCA_947629605.1 uncultured Clostridia bacterium
TTTGCCGCTTTTCCTTTCGCTTTTCCATGATTTCTTTCCTCCCACCTCTTTTTGTCTAACTTTTGGGGTCCATTTCACGAGGGGTGGGTGTCACGAAGTGACGGGAGGGGTGGCGTTCTAATCGTGTTCACTATAATTTTTAATTTATAATTTATAATTTTTAATTTTTACGTTATATTTTCCACAACGAGTTTGGTGAAGGACACGGGTTCCATGAAGTCGGCGGGGCGGAACACGACATGGCGGAACTTGGCATACTGAAAGATATGCTGTTTCAAGAGAACGGGCGTCGGGACGTCGAGGGTCGTGCACATCTCGGCGAGGTAGCCGAAAAAGTCGGAGTAAGAAAACGCCTTCTCCCCCTCATATACCGTCTGCCTTTCGATGTGGTCATCGTGATACACTTTTGCCCAAATGCGGAACATACTCTCATTATAGCAAACTTTTGTGCAGAAAAGCAAGGGATTCGGGGGGCACAGTGCACAAAGATACTTGACAAATTCCATGAAACGCGCTATAATCGTATCGCTGAAAGTTGCCGTGATTTCCAAGCAGAGGGAAATCACGGTATCATTTACAAAAAAGACCGCGCATATCGCGCGAAAAAGGGGTATATATCATGGCAGAACAGTTTATCATGACCAAGCAGGGATACGAGGACGCAAAGAAGCGTCTCGACTATCTCATCAACGTCAAACGTGCCGAGATCATCGGGCGCATTCAGGAGGCCCGCAGCCACGGGGACCTCTCCGAAAACGCCGAATACGACGCCGCCCGCAACGAGCAGGCCGCCAACGAGGGCGAGATCGCCGAGCTCGACCATCGCATCAAAAACGCCGTCATCGCCGAGGAGAACGACGACAATTCCGTCGTGCACATCGGCACCGTCGTCACCGTCTTTGACATGGAATTTCAGGAAGAGGTCGCCTATACGATCAAGGGTTCGACGGAAGCGGACGCCATGAACAACATCATCTCCAACGAGAGCCCCGTCGGCGCGGCGCTCCTCGGGCACAAGAAGGGGGACACCGTCACGGTCAAGGCCCCCAACGGCGAGTACGGGCTCAAAATCTTGAAGATCGAGCTGAACGCGGAGTAAGGGCAGATCATGGAAGAGAACAGGACAGAGGAAGAGCTCATCGAACAGGCGAAGATCCGCCGCGAAAAGCTCAAAAAAATGCAGGACGAGGGGCGCGATCCCTATAAGGTGACGAGCTATCCCGTCACCTCGCTTTCCGCCGACATCAAGGAAAAATTCGAGACTTATGAGGGCAAAACCGTGTGTATCGCGGGCCGTCTCATGTCCCGCCGCGTCATGGGGAAGGCGTCTTTCTCGCACATCTCCGACAGCCGAGGCAGCATTCAGATCTATGTCACCCGCCAAGACGTCGGCGAGGAGAAATATGCGGCCTATAAGAAGGAATTCGACATCGGCGACATCGTCGGCGTCAAGGGATTCGTGTTCAAGACGCAGACGGGGGAAGTCAGCGTACACGCGACGGAGCTCGACATGCTCTCCAAGGCCCTTCTGCCCCTGCCCGAAAAGTTCAACGGGCTGCAAAACATGGACATGAAGTACCGCCTCCGCCACCTCGACCTCATCATGAGCGAGGACGTCAAGGACACCTTCTATAAGCGTGCCAAGATCATCTCGGGCATCCGCAAGTTCCTCGACAGCCGCGGGTATTTAGAAGCGGACACGCCCATTCTCCTGCCCCTCGAGATCGGCGCCGACGCCCGCCCCTTCAAGACCCACCACAACGCCCTCGGCCTCGATATGTATCTGCGTATCGAGACGGAGCTGTACTTAAAGCGCCTCATCGTCGGCGGATTCGGCAAAGTGTACGAAATGGGCCGCATCTTCCGCAACGAGGGCATGGATGCAAAGCACAACCCCGAGTTCACCACCGTGGAAATTTACGAGGCGTATGCCGATTATCACGCCATGATGGACCTCGTCGAGGAGATGTATCGGACCGTCGCGCTCGACGCCTGCGGGACCTTGCAAATCTCCTATCAGGGCACGACGCTCGACCTCTCGCATTGGGAAAAGCTCACGATGACCGAGGCCGTCAAAAAGTACTCGGGCGTGGATTTCTCCCTCGTCGGGAGCGACGAAGAGGCGAGGGCCCTCGCCGCGGAACACCACATCGAGCTCGAAGCGGGCAAGGACACCAAGGGGCACATCCTCGCCGAATTTTTCGACGCCTATGTCGAAGATAAGCTCATTCAGCCCACCTTTATCTATGAATATCCCGTGGAGATCTCCCCCCTTGCCAAGCGCAAGCCCGACGATCCCACGATGACCGAACGCTTTGAATACTTCATGATGGGCATGGAGATGGGGAATGCCTTCTCCGAGCTCAACGACCCCATCGACCAGCGCCGGCGCATGGAAGCGCAGGCGGCGCGGAAGCGGGCGGCGGGCGCCAATGCCGAAGTCGATGAGGACTTCCTCGATGCCTTGGAGCACGGCATGCCCCCGACGGGAGGCTTGGGGCTCGGCGTCGACCGCCTCGTCATGCTCCTCACGGACAGCGCGACGATCCGCGACGTTCTGCTCTTCCCCACGATGAAACCCAAGAAATAAGGACACAAGATTGGACGCGAGAATCACCAAACAGAGGCTCGGCAATCTCCTCTCATACGATTGGATCAAGATCCTCGGCGTGATCGCCGCTGCGGTCGCGCTTCTCGTTGTCCTCTTTACGATGATCACGACCCGCCCCACGGTCCAGCAGGCCTATTCCGTCTTTACCTACGGCGGGCTCAAACTCGGCAGTGACAGCACGACGCTCACGGACAGGCTCGACGGCAAGTTCTCCTACGACATCCTCGACATCAAGATGCAGAATTTTGATTCGGGGACGCTGGGGGAACAGGCGTTTGCCGCCCGCCGCAGCATGCATGAGGTCGACGCCGTTGTCGTCTCCGATTATACGG
>CANREK010000163.1 GCA_947629605.1 uncultured Clostridia bacterium
CTCGTGCCGCGCTTAGAAAATCAGAACTTCGCGCGGGGCAACATGACGAATGGAATGACACCCCCTCAGTCACGGCAAGGACAGCCGTGACAGCTCCCCCTCGAGGGGGAGCCAAGGATTTATTCGCCCTTTCATCGCTTTACACCCCCTTTCGATTTCCTGTTCATCGGCAAAGCCTCTTTTGAACCACGCGACTATCGCGTGGTTTTCGGTTACCAAAATAAAATCCCGCAGCAACACGGGATTTTTTATGCAAATATCGTCACAATGGGGATGTGGGGCGGGTCGTTGATGCGGAAGGGGAAACGGCTCCTGCCGATCCCGCGCGAGACGATGAGATCCGTCCCCTCGCAGATGGGGTAGAGCCCCGAGGTGTACTTCGGAAAGAGCCCTTGGTCGGGCGCGTAGAGCCCCCTCTTGCCAATGCGAAACTGTCCGCCGTGTGCGTGGCCCGAAAAGATGTAGTCGGGGCAGAGGATCTGCGCGTGGCCCTTGGCGCGTTCGGGGTGATGGGCAAGCAAAATTCTCACCCCCTTCCCCTCAAAGCGCGGCGCCCCGTCCTCTTCGGTGTCCCCCGCAATGAGAAAGTCCTCCCCGCCGATCTTGACGGGAAGGCAGACGCCCGTCACGTCGTGCACGCCGTGTTCTTTGAGGAGTGCGGGGATCTCCCGCCGTCTGCTGTGCCTGAGTTCATGGTTGCCTTCCGCAAAGAATACGGGCATGAGCGAAGAGAGCCCGTCCAAAAATTCCGCCGCCCCGCAGGTCACAAGGTCAGCCTTTCTCCACACGAGGTCGCCCGTGAGGAAGGCCGCGTCCACGCCGCGGTGTTCCATCTCGCTCAAAATCGAGGAGACATCCGCGCACTGCCGCGGGAAGTGGAGATCGCTGAGTATCGCAACTTTGACGGAGCATTGTCCCTGTCCCAAGGAGAATTCCTCGTAGTCGATGCGCTTGTTTTCAAATATCCTCATGGTTTTATTATATGCCCCGCGTATGCCTGTTCAAACCCGTCTGCCGCATTCTCCGTCATTCCAGCCACGCCTTAAAGGCCTTGAATGCGGATGGAATGGCAAAACTTGCCTCGATCTCCTCCGCCGTCGCCCATGTGTAGGCGGGGTCCCGCGTCTTTGTCTCGATGAGGAAGCCGTCCATGTGCCATTCCACATGCGTAAAGACGTGCGTCGCCGATTTTTGGGCGAGGAGGTTCCCCCGTATTCCCGCCGCAGGTTGAGGCGCCGCCTCGTTGGGGAATTCCCACAGGCCCTTTAAGAGCCCCTTCTCCCGCTTTTTGAGCGCGTATCGATCCCCGCATTTGAGCACATAGACGTTGAGATGCTCCACCCGTCTCTCCTTTTTTTCGGCGCGAACGGGGTAGCTTGTCTCCTCACCCCGAAGATGGGCGCGGCAGAGCGTGCGCCACGGGCATGTTTCGCACAGGGGCGTGCCGTTGGGAAGGCAGACGATCGCCCCGAGCTCCATGAGCCCCTCGCAAAAGTCCGCCGTCTCGTCGGGATAGACCGCCCGCAAGAGTTCGGTGTATTTTTTCTTTGCGGCGTCGTCGGCGACGCTCTCATCGGCGAAAAACCGCGTCAAAATGCGCAGAACATTGCCGTCCACGGCGGGTTCTTTGAGCCCCAAGGCGATGGAACAGAGCGCCCCCGCGGTATAATTTCCGACTCCCGCCAAGGCATTTACCCCCACCCATGTCCGAGGGGTACCCTCCGCAAAAAGTGTCTCGGCAGCCTTTTTGAGGTTGCGGGCGCGGGTGTAGTAGCCGAGCCCTTCCCACGCCTTCATTACCTCGTCCTCGCTCGCGAGCGCGAGCTCTTTCTCCGTGGGGAATTTTTCGAGGAAGGCGACGTACTTCTCCTTCACCGCCTCGACGCGCGTCTGTTGGAGCATGAGCTCGGCGACGAGCGCAGTATAAAAGGTCCTGTCGTGCCGCCACGGCAGGTCCCTCTTGTGTTCACGGAACCACGCAAGGAGCATCGGCACCGCCTGTTTGAGTGTTGTGAGATCGTACTGCATGGGTGAAAATTAAAAATTAAAAATGAAAAATTGCGGTGAGACGATTTAGAATACGTTGCCCACCCCCTTGATCCCCCTCCTCGGGAGGGGGCATGTGCGGCGATACCCTTTTTGCCCCCTCCAAGGGAGGGGGGTAGGGGGGTGGGTCACCGCATTCACTCCGCCCGTTTGCTGGGATTCTTCGCTACGCTCAGGATGAGCGGGAAGGTGTCCTTAAAACAGTCCTGAAATCTTTCCGCTTGCGTCCACGTCGATGTGGCAGGCGGCGGGGTCCTTGGGAAGGCCCGGCATCGTCATGATGTTCCCCGTCAGCGCGACGACGAATCCCGCGCCCGCGGAGATCTTGACGTTCCGCACGGTGATCGTGAAGTGTTCGGGAGCGCCGAGCTTGGTCGCGTCGTCGGAGAAGGAATATTGTGTCTTTGCCATGCAGACGGGCGTCTTGTCAAAGCCGAGCGCCTCGAGCCGACCGATCTGCGCTTCCGCCTCGGGCGTGTATTCGACGCCGTCTCCGCCGTAGATCTTCGTCGTCAGGGCGAGGATCTTTTCCTTGATGGGGAGCTTTTCGTCATAGCAGTAGGTGAAGCCGTTCTTCTCCCCGCACAGCCGCACGACCTCCTCCGCAAGCGCCGTACCGCCCTTGCCCCCTTCCGCCCAGACGGTGGAGAGCACGACGTTGACGCCGAGCTTTTTGCATTTCTCGATGACGAGGGCGATCTCCGCGTCCGTATCGGTGGGGAAACGGTTGACCGCGACGACGGCGGGAAGATGATAGACGTTCTTCATGTTGGAGACGTGGCGAAGGAGATTGGGAAGTCCCCTCTCGAGCGCCCCGAGATCCTCCGCCGCAAGCTCCGTCTTGGGCAGTCCGCCATGCATTTTCAAGGCTCTGACCGTCGCAACGACGACGACCGC
>CANREK010000164.1 GCA_947629605.1 uncultured Clostridia bacterium
ACTTGTACCAGCTGTACGGGCTGCCCGCCTCGACGCAGACACGCGCCTTGACGGAGGAGGGGAGAATGCTCTCCTTGTATCTCTCGCTCTGTTTTTCAAACTCTTCGAAGCAGGGCATGGAGATGACGCGGGCCTTGACGCCCTCTTCGGCGAGCACGGCCTTGGCCTTGACGCAGAGTTCGACTTCGGACCCGCTTGCGATGAGCAAAATGTCGGGTTTTCCGTCGCAATCTTCGAGCACATATCCGCCTTTGAGGGCGGCGAGACCGCTGTTTTCATATTGGGGAAGGTTCTGCCGCGTCAACACCAAGGCGGTGGGAGCGGTGCCGCTCAGGGCAGAGATCCACGCCGCGGCGGTCTCTTTGCCGTCTGCGGGGCGGTAGACCTTCATATTGGGAATGGAGCGGAGGGCGATGAGCTGTTCCACGGGCTCATGGGTGGGGCCGTCCTCGCCGACACCGATGGAGTCGTGGGTCAGAATGTAGACGACGGGGATATTCATGAGCGCGGAGAGCCGCATCGCGTGCTTGCAGTAGTCGGAGAAGATGAAGAAGGTGGAGCAGTACGCATGGATGCCGCCGTGGAGCTGCATGCCGTTGGCAATGGCCGCCATGGCGTGCTCACGGATGCCGAAGTGCAAGAAAGCCCCCGCCGAGCTCCTGCGCCCGAAGTCGCCGTATGTGATCGCGTCGGTGTTCTTCATGTCGGAGAGGTTGGAGGGCGCGAGGTCTGCGCTTCCGCCGATGAGAGAGGGGACGCGCGCCGCGATCTTCTGCAACACTTGCGCCGAAGTCTGGCGGGTCGCCATGGGCTTTTCGAACTTGAAGAGGTCCTCGCAGGTCGTGAGATCGACGATCTCGCCCTTCATCGCCGCTTTATATTCTTTGGCGAGCTCGGGATAGGCCTTTTCATATTCCGCAAACATGGCCTTCCACGCACGCTCTTTCTTGGCGCCGCGGCGGCCTGCGAGCTTGCAGTGCTTCAAAACTTCCTCGGGAACTTCGAACGGAGCCGAGGTCCAGCCGAGTTTTTCCTTGGTCTTTTGGAGATTCTCTTCACCCAAGGGGGAGCCGTGGCACTTGTGGCTGCCTTCGAGCGGGGTGCCGTAGCCGATCTTGGTCTTGCAGATGATGATCGTGGGGTGTTTGAGGTCCTTCTGTGCCTTGCGGATGGCGTTTGAGAGCATGAGCACGTTGTCGGGATGCTCGACGAGATCCACTTTGAGCACCTGCCAATTCTGCGCCTTGAAGCGTGCGGCGACATCCTCTTTGAAGGTGATATCAGTGTTTCCCTCGATGGTGATGTCGTTGTCGTCGTAGAAGAGGATGAGCTTGCCGAGCTCGTGCGTGCCCGCAAAGGAGCATGCCTCATAGGAAATTCCCTCTTCGAGGCACCCGTCGCCGCAGAGCGCATAGGTGAAGTGGTCGACGATGGGGAAGCCATCACGGTTGAACTTGGCCGCGAGGTGCGCTTCGGCGACCGCCATGCCGACGGCGTTGGCAATGCCCTGTCCGAGCGGACCCGTCGTCGTCTCGATGCCCTTGGTGTGACCGTATTCGGGATGGCCGGGCGTCTTGCTTCCGAGCTGGCGGAAGTTTTTGAGGTCGTCGATGGTGAGGCCGAATCCATAGAGATAGAGGAGGGCATAGTTGAGCATGGAGCCGTGCCCTGCGGAGAGGACAAAGCGGTCTCTATCGTCCCACTTGGGATCCTTATTGTTGAATTTCAAAAAGTTCTGCCAAAGGGTATAGGCGATGGGGGCGGAGCCCAAGGGGAGCCCGGGATGGCCCGAATTTGCCTTTTGGATGGCCTCCGCAGCCAAAATGCGGATGGCGTTGATTGTCGTCTGTTTCATGGTTTATTTCTCCTTTTTTTGTTTTTAATGTTGTTTTTGAGCTGTTTGCATAGTACTATGTCAGACATAATACCGTTCAAACGGCGGATTTTCGACCTATTTCAGGGGTGTCGTGTCCAAAAAGTCATACTTTTTCAGGAATCCGTAGACGATGTCCTTCATCACGGCGATGCCCCCTTTTTGATTGCTTTCGAGGTTCAGGGGCATGATGGGCTCGTGCAAACTCATGCGAAGGAGCGCCCAGCCGTTTCCGTGCAGGCTGTCGAAATTGACCCTCACGCCCTCAAAGCTGTTCGGAGCGGCCGCAAGATAGGGGGTGGAGCCGACAAAGCGTTTGAGATCTTCGAGCACGCCCCCGCCGAGGGACTTGAAGTCGACGTCGGGTTTGAATTTCAAGCGGATCTCCTCCGCCTCTGCGGGTTCGGGAAGGTCCTCGATCATGCTCTCCAAATTGCCCTTCTTTGCGAGGGCGATGAGGAGCCGCGTCACGAGATAGGCGCCGTCGTCGAGGAAGTAGTTCTCCTGCAAGGCCGCGTGTCCGCTCGTCTCGATCGCGAGGGGAGAATAGATGCCCGCCGCGTTGAGCCGTTTGCTCTCGTTGATGACATTTTTATATCCCCGCTTAAAGCGGTGATGCACGCCGCCCTTTGCCTCGATGAACTGCGTGAGCCCGTCGCTCGTGACGGAGTCGGTGACGATGGTCGCCCCCGCCTTTTCCTCCAAGAGAATGGCGGAGATGAGGGCGATGAGGCGGTTGCGGTTGATCTCCTCGCCGCTCTTTGCAACGGCGCCCGCCCGATCGACATCGGTGTCGAAGATGATGCCGAAATCGGCATGGTACGCCTTGACGGCATTGCAGACGGAAGCCATGGCCGTCTCGTTTTCGGGATTGGGAATGTGGTTGGGGAAGGAGCCGTCGGGGTCGAGGAACTGCGAACCCTCCGTGTCGGCGCCGAGAGGCTTTAAGACGAGGTCGACATAGAAGCCGCCCGCGCCGTTGCCCGCATCCACGAGGATGTGTTTGCC
>CANREK010000165.1 GCA_947629605.1 uncultured Clostridia bacterium
AGATATTCCATCTCCTCGTTGAGAAGGTTGATGAAGGCTCCCTCGTTGTGAGCAGAGGCACGGATGGCCTTATCGCTGATCTGGATCGTGCCGTAGAGGTTTTTGAGCGTGAGGGAGAACTGCGCGTAATTGCTGGCGTGCGAGGGAGGAAGGTCTCCGCTCTCGGACCCGGCGGCGACGCCGCCGTTCATGCCGTAACGGATGAGCCTCTTGACCTCTTTCCCGTAGATGTCGTTCGAACTCTGTCTCACGCGGGCGAGAAAGGGATTGACTTTGAGGTTCAATTGGTTGGTCACGGTCCCCAAATAGTATCTTTTGAATGCAACGTCCGCGGTTTCGGTTGTAAGTGCCATAAAAATTTCTCCTTATTGATTCATATTTTTGATGTAGCCGAGCGCAAGGGCCCCGGCCTCACGGATGGTCCTCGGCCTTTGGGGCGGGGCCGTAACTCCCGCCCCCGCCGAAGAGAGCAAGGGCACGCCTTTGAGCGATCTCAGATAATCGCCGAGGACACGCGCCTTTACGGCTTCGTTTGCGGCGACGGCTTGATAGAGCCCGTCGTCGTCCATGACAGGGTGCGCCTCTTCTCCCTTCCGCTCCTCTCCTTCGAGGGCCTTTAAGCGTTGACTGCGGCGGGTGAATTCCGCTTCCAGCTCCCCGTATGCGCGCACGAGGGCGTCAACGCTCTTGAATTTTCCCGCAAGCAGTTCCTCTTTGGACTCCGCCGCGGGTTCCTGTTTTCCGTTTTCCTCTTCCATGTCATGCTCCTTTGCGGTGGGAGTTGATGTGGCGCAGCACCCTCTCCTTCACCGCTTCGTTTTCTTCCCCGCCCGAGAGCAGGTAGCGCATGTGTTCGGTGATGTGCAGGGCATGGTCGTCATACACATCGGCCTCCACGTCGCGCTGCGCCAAGATGAGGTTCTCCTTCTCCGCCTTTTTGAGATGGAGAGAAGAGATGTCCCTCGCATTCTCCAACGACCCGTAGCCGAGGGCCTCGAGAACCCTGTTGCGCGTGTCGTCGTCGAGTGCGCCCTCCTCGTTTTTCAGAAGGCCGAGATCGAGAAGTTTCAGAATTTCTTCCCGCATTTCCTCGGTCGTCCTCTCGTATCCCGTGTCGAACTGTACATCATCCGCCGAGATATCGCTTGCCGAAAACCAGAAGAGCTCGGTATCCCCGCCCGTGCCCGTCATGCGCAGCATCCTTCCCGCGGAGGCGAACTGTTTGTACAGGTGCAGAATCTGTTTGCCCGCTTCCTTGATCGCCCGCTCCACGCTCTCGATGCTCATCTGCATGCGGTTTTGGTCTTGGTCGAGGAGAATTTGCAGCCCTACGCCCGAGGTGACGTGCGTGGGGTTGGCCGAATTCCGCGAGATCTCGCTCATCCCCGAGACGAGAACGAACTCGTCGGAAATGCGCTCTTCCTCCTCGTGGAATTCGCTCGGCATGCTGCCGCATTCGAGGAAGGTCGGGGCGGTTGAGCCCTGGCGATAGACGAGGACTTTCCCGGGATAAAGTCCCTCCTCGCTGAGCTCATCGGCGTCCACAGAGCCGTCCTCCACCGCAATGACACCCATTGAAAGGCGGTTCAAAAATTCGTGCTTGCGGTTTCTCACCGCGTTGTACGCCCGCTGCAA
This sequence comes from uncultured Clostridia bacterium, assembly GCA_947629605.1. Lineage (GTDB taxonomy): Bacteria > Bacillota > Clostridia > Christensenellales > Borkfalkiaceae > Gallimonas. The sequence continues at coordinate 1,636 of CANREK010000165.1, forward strand.
TGGGATCATGCGGTCCACGACACAGGTCCCGTAAAAGGACCCCGCCAAGGGAATGCACGTCTGACGGATAAAGGGAAACGTGCGCTCTCCTCTGTCCTTGTTGCGGTAGGGAAGCGGTCCTTCGTATAAAAGCGCGTTCCCCGCAACTATTTCCAGCCGTCCGTCCGGATATTCTTCCGTCGGGCGGGTATACCGTTCAATGACGATCTCGGCGTCCTCCAAGACGGGGTGCGCCGCACTGTCCGTGGGCTTTTTCCAGCCCCCTGCCTGCGAAAACGGAACGAGAGGAAACTCACTCACCTCTCTTCCGGGAAGTTCTACGCCGTAGCGCTCCTTGATCTCGGACACGGGGACCGCCTTGGCGTGGATGATGGATTTGACCTCATCCATGCTCTCCGCCGTGAGCGAATCGGGATAGACCTCAAAGGGCGAGAGCGCGATGACGTTGACGTCCCCCTCTTTGAGGGAATGCCCCGTCTCGTCCGTGCCGATGACGTTGCCGTCGTCGAAGTTCCAGATGACCTTGTAGAACGACGTTCCGCAGGTCTCCGACCAGAGGCAGGCGCGGGAGACGATCTTCCCGAAGTCCAGCCTGTTTCGGACAGATTTGAGGATGCTCGATGAGAGACGGGCGGTCTTGATGTCCGCCTCGCTGTCCGAAAAGGCACGCACTTCGAGGGTGGGCCTCACCTTGGCAAGGCGGGCGAGACGGGTGTCGATGGTCGGGGCGATGTGGTTGAAGCACCGCCTCGACTGCCAATAGAATTCCTTGTCCTCCTGCACGAGATCGCCCGCGGGCGTGATGTCGCAGTATTGATTGCCGCTGACGAAGTTCATGTTGAGTTCCCAGCTCGTCTCGATGCTGCGCCGCGCCTCTCTCCGCCTCTCGAAATCGGCCCTGATTTGCGCAATAAGTTGCTTTTTTCGTTCCGCTTCCATCCGTTCGCGGACCTCTTCTTCTCTGCTTTTTTCTACCATATTTTCTCCTTGTTTTTTGTTGTTTTTGCCGAATGTGACCATGTGCACCCCTTCCGCCCCTACGGGGCACCCACCCCTCGAGGGGTGGGCAAGTGACCCTTGGCTCCCCCTTGAGGGGGAGCTGTCACCGCAGGTGACTGAGGGGGTGTCATGCCCCCTCCCGAGGAGGGGGATCAAGGGGGTGGGCAACGCGTTCTAATCGCGTCATCCTGAGCCGCGCGTAGCGCGTGTCGAAGGATCACCGCAGCAATAATAAGG
>CANREK010000166.1 GCA_947629605.1 uncultured Clostridia bacterium
TTGCCGATGCCTTCGTCGCCGCCATTCCCAAGACCTGCAAGAAGATCGCCGTCCTCGACAGGACCAAGGAACCCGGTTCCCTTGGCGAACCCCTCTATCTCGACGTCTGCACGGCCCTTCTCGAAAAGGGCGTGGGCGGCATCAAGGTCGTCGGCGGCAGATACGGTCTCGGCTCCAAGGAGTTCAACCCCTCCATGGTGCTCTCCGTCTATAAGAATCTCGAAGCCAAGGAGCCCAAGAACCACTTCACCGTCGGTATCTACGAGGATGTCACGAACAGCTCCCTCGACTTCTCCGAAAAGTTCGACGCGGCGCCCGCGGGCTCTACCTCCGCAAAATTCTACGGCCTCGGCTCGGATGGTACGGTCGGCGCGAACAAGAACTCCATCAAGATCATCGGCGACCACACCGACATGTATGCACAGGCGTATTTCTTCTACGATTCCAAGAAGTCGGGCGGCATCACCGTCTCCCATCTCCGTTTCGGCAAGACGCCCATCCAGAGCGAATACCTCATCGACGCGGCGGACTTCATCGCCTGCCATAACCCTTCCTATGTCATCCGCTATGACATGGTGACAGACCTCAAAGAGGGCGGCGCCTTCCTTCTCAACGCGCCTTGGACCACCGTCGAAGAGCTCAGCAAGAACCTTCCCGCCAAGATGAAAAATCTCCTCGCCAAGAAGCACGCCAAGCTCTATGTCATCGACGCGATCTCCATTGCCCGCGGGCTCGGCCTCGGCGGCAGGACCAACACCATCTTGCAGTCGGCGTTCTTCCTCATCAACGAGCAGATCATGCCCTACACCGACGCCGTGGACTACATGAAAAAGATGGCATACAAGTCCTTTGCGAGAAAGGGCGACGCCGTCGTTCAGATGAACTACAACGCCATCGACTCCGCGAAGGAACACCTCGTCAAGATCGACATTCCCGCCGATTGGGCCACCACGACGGAGGGCGCCGAGATGGTGAAACTTGCCGAGAACGACTATTTCAGGTCGGTCATCGCTCCCATCCTCGCCCTCGAAGGCGACAAACTTCCCTCCTCCGCATTCAATGCCGACGGCGCCGTTCCCACGGGCACGACCAAGTTCGAAAAGCGCGGCGTTGCGGTCATGGTCCCCAAGTGGGTCAAGGAAAACTGCATCCAATGCAACCAATGCTCCTTTGTCTGCCCGCACGCCTGCATCCGTCCCGCCCTCGTCAAGAGCGGCAGCGACAAGCCCGCGGCATTCGACACCAAACCCGCGACGGGCGTTCCCGGCTATGAATTCAGAATGCAGGTCTCCGCACTCGACTGCATGGGCTGCGGCGTCTGCGCGGATATCTGCCCCGGCATGAAGGGCAACAAGGCTCTCGTCATGACCCCGTTCGCCGAACTCGAAGAGGTGGAAGCAAAGAATTGGGAATATGCCGTGGACCTTCCCGACGTCGATCTTTCCGAAATCAAGATGGCCGATGTCAAGAAGTCGCAGTTCACCCCTTCCCTCTTTGAATTCTCGGGCGCATGTGCCGGCTGCGGCGAGACCCCCTATGTCAAGGTCGTCACCCAGCTCTTCGGCGACAGGATGATCGTCGCCAATGCAACGGGCTGCTCGTCCATTTACGGCGGTTCCTCCCCCACCTGCCCCTACACCACCAACAAGCAGGGCCACGGTCCCGCATGGGCAAACTCCCTCTTCGAGGACAACGCCGAATTCGGCTACGGCATGCATCTCGCCTACAAGGCAAGGCGCTCGACGCTCGCCGATAAGGTCCAAAAACTTGCCACATTGTGGGCGGAATATCCCGAATGCGTGGCGCCTCTCACCGCTTGGCTCGAAAACATGAACGACGCCGAGGGCAGCAAGAAGGCGGCCGCCGCGCTCGTCAAGGAGCTCGAAGGCTGCAAGGCCGAATGCGAGGGCGAAGAGCTCGACCTTCTCAATGAGATCCTCGCCGAAAAGGACTGCCTCGTCAAGCCTTCCTTCTGGATCATCGGCGGCGACGGCTGGGCCTATGATATCGGCTACGGCGGTCTCGACCATGTGCTCGCTTCGGGCGAAGATGTCAACGTGCTCGTGCTCGACACCGAGGTCTACTCCAACACGGGCGGTCAGGCAAGTAAGTCCACCCCCATCGGCGCGGTCGCCAAGTTCGCATCGAGCGGCAAGCGGGTCAAGAAAAAGGATCTCGGCATGATCGCCGCTTCCTACGGCTATGTGTATGTCGCACAGGTCGCCATGGGCGCCGACAAGGCACAGCTCGTCAAGGCCCTCAAAGAGGCCGAAGCCTACAAGGGACCGTCGCTCGTCATCGCCTATGCGCCCTGCATCAACCACGGCATCAACATGATGAAGTCGCAGGCCGAAGAGAAAAACGCCGTCGACTGCGGATATTGGCAGCTCTATCGCTACAATCCCGACCTTGCGGCCAAGGGCGAGAATCCCTTCACGCTCGACAGCAAGGATCCCACGGGCGACTATCAGGCATTCATTTTGGGCGAAACGAGATACGCTTCCCTCAAAAAGACACAGCCCGAAGTCGCCGAGGAACTCTTCAAAAAGACCGAGGAGAGCTCCAAAGCGCGCCTCGCCGGCTACAAGAAGATGGCAGGAAAAGAATAACTTATTGCACGAAAAACGGCTCCTCGGAGCCGTTTTTTTGTGAATTGAAAATTGAAAATTAAAAATGAAAAATTATGGTGGAGAATCGAGAATGGTGTGTGCGGCGTCATGCTGAGCCACGGAACACAAACGCAGTCCACGCAAGCGTGTCCGAAGCATCTCGCCGCACAGTGTCCGTAATCGCCCCGCGAGATTCTTCGGAATCGCCCCCATACTCCCCATGAGCCCCGTGACTCAGAATGACGCGGGGCGACATATTG
>CANREK010000167.1 GCA_947629605.1 uncultured Clostridia bacterium
GTTTTTCGAGGCCGATGCGGGAGCGAACGACGGCGGCGCCGTCGCGCGTGTCGATCGCGGGCTTCAAGAGGAGCACTTTCATGTTGCGCTCTTCGTAATTGAATTTTGTGATGAGCGCCTGTGCCGTCTTGGAGCACCCCATCGCGCCGTATTTGAAATAAAGTTTTGACATAATTTACTTGACGATGCCGTAGATGAGCGGTTCGTCCTGCGGGGGTTCGACGGAGATCTCCGTCGCCGCGAGGAGTTTTTCGGCCGAGGCCGCAAAGAGCGATTCGTCGTTTGCAAAGAGCGTTGCGATCTCTTCGCCCTTCTGCACATAGTCGCCCGTCTTTTTGGTGAGCAGAATACCCGCCGCGTAATCGATCTCGTCCTCCGCCGTGTTGCGCCCCGCGCCAAGGAGCAGACTTGCGACGCCGTAGCTCTCGGTGTCGGCGCTGGCGATGTAGCCCGAGCGCGGCGCCGTGACGGCATAGGAATATTTGGCTTTTTCAAACGTTTCGGGATGTTCGATGAGCGATGCATCCCCGCCCTGCGCCCTGACCGTTTCGACAAATTTTTGAAGCGCGGCGCCGCTTTGGATGGTCTCTCTCGCCATGGCGATGCACTCTTCCACCGTCCCCTTGCCCGCAAGCGAGAGCATGTGCCCCGCAAGGGTCAACGAGACGTCGGTGAGGTCCTCGGGGCCGCGGCCGTTGAGGGTCTCGACGGCCTCGATGACTTCGAGCGAGTTGCCGATGGCTCTCCCCAAGGGGCGGTCCATATTGGTGATGAGCGCCGTCATCTTTTTGCCCGCATTTTTGCCGATATCCACCATGAGACGGGCGAGCTCTTTGCTCTTTTCAACGGTTTTCATGAAGGAACCGCTGCCCGTTTTGACATCGAGCACGATGCAGTCGTCGTCGGCGGCGAGCTTTTTCCCCATGATGCTTGCGGCGATGAGGGGCATGCTGTCGACGGTGGCGGTGACGTCGCGGAGGGCGTAGAGTTTTTTATCTGCGGGGGCGAATTGCTTGCTCTGCCCCACAATGGCGAGACCGATGGAGTTGACCTGCGCGACAAACTTTTCGTCGCACAGGGTGGTCTCAAATCCCTTGATGGCTTCGAGCTTGTCGACGGTGCCGCCCGTGTGGCCGAGGCCGCGACCGCTCATCTTGGCGACCTTGATCCCGAGCGCGGCGACGATGGGTGCGACGACGAGGCTGGTCTTATCCCCCACGCCGCCCGTGGAATGCTTGTCGACACGGATGCCTTGGATCTTGGAAGCGTCGAGCTTTTCGCCCGAGTCACGCACGGCATAGGTGAAGTCGCACGTCTCGCGCACGGTCATTCCTTGAAAGTAGATGGCCATGCAGAGCGCGGAGATCTGATAGTCGGGAATGCTCCCGTCCGTCACGCCGTGCACGAAGAAGTCGATCTCCTCCGTGGAGAGCTCCTCTCCGTCGCGCTTCTTTTTGATGATATCGTACATTCTCATAATGATGTTTCCTTGAATTGATTGGATTCGGGGGCGGCGGGGTTATTCCCGATTGCCCTCTTGGATGTAATCGGACAGAATGTCACGGGCGTAGACGTTATCGAGACGCTTGACTTCCGTCACATTATTGTACTTATAGCTCGACGTGTAACTGTCGACGACGATGTAGTAAGTTTCGCCGTCTACGATCTCGTTCTTGGTGATCGTGGCGTAGCAATGGTAATTGTCCTTGTCGCCGAAGAAATTCTCTTTGAGATCCTTCCCCTTGATACTGCCGAGCACGATGGCGTTGTCGAAGGGGAACAGCGAGAAGATGTCGGAATAGGTGACGTTGCCCTCGGCGAGGTCGTAGGGACTGCGCGTTTTGAGGTAGCCGCCGCCGAGCACGATGTTGTATTCGCTTCCCCATGTCGCAACGGCCTTGTCGTAGTAGAGTTCGGCAACGGTGTTGGCGATGGCGCTCGACCCCCACTTGGCCCTGTTGGTGCCGAGCACGGCATAGGGATCGCTGTCGGGGAAGTAATCTTTGAAAAGTTCCTGCACGACGGGGTCATCCTTGATGGCGACGCTCCCGTAGGTACTGCTTGGAACGAGCTGAGGCTTGACCGTGTATTCGTTGGTGGCCCTGTCGAAGGTGACGTCGGCACGGCAGATCGCCGCATTCTCGCCGCCGCCCTGCAAGTGATAGACGCCGTATTCGTCTTTCAGGATATATTGCTTGTGGGTGTGCGCCTCAAAGACGAGATCTACATAGCCATCGGACAGGGAAGTATCATACCACCCCATGTCGGCATTTTTGACGTTTGTGACGCTTGATGAGGAGAATCCGCTGCCGCCGTCGTGAATGGAATAGACGATAAAGCTGCAATTTTCCTCGTTCCTGAGGCGGGTGGCCTCGTTCTTGACGAGGGTGGTGAGCCTGCTCCCCGTCGCAAAGTTGAGCCCGCTCTTGAATTCGCCCGAAATGGAGCCCAGACAGTCACCGATGGCGCCGATGATGCCGATCTTGACGCCGTCCTTGACGACAGTCGTCGAGGCCTTGCAATAGGAGGGCATAGCGCCGTTATAGGTGATATTGATCGCGAGGAAGGGGAAGTCCGCCTTTTCGGCATTGGGGTCGAGCACTGCGGCGCCCCAATCGAACTCGTGATTGCCGAGGGTCATGGAGACGAAGCCGACGTCGTTCATCCACTCCGTCATGAGCGCCCCCTTGTTGGTGGAGGATTCGCATGTCCCCTGCCACATGTCGCCCGAGGATAAAAGCACCTCTTCACGGGCATCGTCCTTGTACAAATTTTTGACATATGTTGTCAATTCGTCGACCCCGGGCTGTTTGCCGCTGTCCATGAATTTGCCGTGCAAGTCGTTGACGGCATAGAAGGAAAGTTC
>CANREK010000168.1 GCA_947629605.1 uncultured Clostridia bacterium
GGCAGATGCAGTCGGGGAAGCGCTCCTTGACTTCCGCCGCCGCGCTCTGAAAGAGGAGATTCTGTCCCCGCCTCGCGTCGTCATCTTCGGCCTCGAAATAGTGGGAAAAGACCCCTTCCACCGAAAAACCCGCCTCTTTTGCCCGTTTTACGGCCGCCTTGACCTCATTCGGCGCAAATCCGTAGCGGTTCATGCCCGTGTTGACGGCGAGATGCACCCGCGGCGTTCTCTGCACTTCTTTCGCGGCCTTCTCTAAGAGCCGAAGGGCGGGGAAGGAAGTGAGGCTCGCCGTGAGACCGTACCAGAGCAGTCGGATCCCCTCCTCCTCGGTCATGGGCGGGGACAAGACGAGGATGTCCTCGGGAACCCCCGCAAGGCGCAAAGAAACCCCCTCCTCTACGGTTGCGACCGCAAAGGAGGAGGCGATGTTGTGAAGCGCAAGGGCGACTTCTTCGGCGCCGTGCCCGTAGGCGTCATCCTTGACGACGGCGATGAGCGGGCGGGAGAACTTCAAAAAATAATTTGCGTTGTGACGGATGGCGGGAAGGCAAACTTCCGCAAGCAAGGATTGCATACATTCAGTGTATGCGGATCCCCTCTTCTCTGCCTACTGTTTGTAGATGAAGCGGTGGCAGTTTTCACACTCGATGATGTTGCCGCCCGCAATGCGGTTGCGCTGAGCGAGGGGAAGATCCATGCCGCAGACACACATGTCTCCCGCAAGGGGTACGAGCACGGGGAACACCTTCTCCGTCCGTTTGAGCTTGTAGCGGTCGAGGATCTCGGGCGGGATCTTCTTTGCCGTCTCTTCCATCTTCTTGTTGAGCTCTTCGATCCGATCGGCGTACTTGGCTTGGACCTGTTTGTATTTCTCCGCGTACTCCTTCTTCTGCTTGTTCATCTGCTTGCCCTGCTCCATGAGCTTTTTATACTCGGCGGAGAGCTGTTCGACCTCGGCAAGGAGCTTGTTGAGCTCCTGCTTCAAGGCGCGGATCTTATCGAGGAGCTGCTGTGCGCTCTTTTTGTAGAAGGAGACGTCGCCGCCCCCCTCGACGAGCTCTTCGACTTCCGAATATTCGGAGATGGCCTTGCTCGTCTCCTCGACACGGGCGATGAGGCTGTCGCGGAGATGTCTGATCTCCACGGCGCGTTTGTCCTGCGCGGCGATGCGCATCTCGGCGTTCCGCATGACGACTTTGGCTTGGCTGAGCTTCTTTTTTTCCTCGGTGGCGTTGAGCTCCATCTCGATCTTGCGGAGTTCCCCGTCCAACTTTTGATATTCCAACAGATCTTGCAATGATGACATTTTGATCCTCCTTACAGGAACCGCCTGTCCGTATAGAACGTGCAGGGCAGTCCGATTTTATTTTTTATCCTCTCCGCAAAGCGGGAAAATCCGAAGTTTTCGGAAGCATAGTGGGTGAAATGCAGCACGTTGAGCCCCTTTCCCACGGCGTCCAAGATGATGTGATGCTTTCCGTCCGACGTGACGAGGGTGTCCGCGCCGTATTCGAGCGCAAAGGCGATGGCGGCATAGGAGAACCCGCCGCCGCAGAAACTTGCGACACGACGCACAGTTCCCTCACCGTAGACGGCGAGCTTGTCCGTGTCGAAGGTCTCCCTCGCGCGGGCGGCAAATTCGGCAAGCGGCAGGGGCGAGACGTCATAGACCCGACCGTATCCGCCGCAGGAGAGCTCATCCATGACGGCGATGGGCTCTTTGCCGCCGAGGCCGAGCATGAGACTTTCGTCGATGCCCCCTTTCGCCGCATCCAAATTGAGGTGCGCCGAGATGACGGAGATGCCCGCCTTCACACAGCCGTAGAGCGCGGGCGCGTCGGCTTCGGTGATGCGCATGACGCCGTCCCAAATGGCGGGGTGGTGGGTGACAATGAGATTTGCCCCGCATTTTACTGCCTGATCGACGGCCTCTGGCGTGAGGTCGAGGGAAAAGAGCACCCCCGTGATGTCCTTGCCGCAGTCGAGAAGGAGCCCGCTGTTGTCGTGCATGCCCTTCTGTATGTATTCCTTGGAGAGCACGAACGGCGCCGCCGCGTCGATGATGTCATAGATGTCTTTGAGCTTCATGGATGGCATGTTCCAATTCCTCCTTATGGGTATAGAGCGCCGCGCGTGCGTTGTCCTCTCTTGCGAGGCGCAATCTTTGTTCGGTCTTTTCAAGTTCCTCTTGGGCCTGAATGAGAAAGGGATAGGGCGAACTTCCGTTGAGGTTGTCCCGCCCGAAGCGGAATTCGAGTTCGGAATAGATATCTCTGCCCCCCGCTTCCCCCTTGATGACGTCGTAGTACTTTTTCCCGTCCGAAAAGGTGAAGTCTCTCGCGATGCGGGCGCCGCGGGAAATGAGGAAGCGGCGGAGCTTTTCGGCGTTTTTCATGGGCTGGAAGAGGAAGCGCTGCGGAAGATATCCATTGTCTAAAATTTTAACAATTTCTTCCCCGCCGAGACCCGCGATGACGACGAAGTCCGCCCGCGGGACATTTTGCAGTCCGTCCGTGACGATGGGAATACATCTGCCCGCGCCGATGTCCTCTTTGAGCAAAATTTCCGCCTTATGCAGCGATTTCGCACTGATGTCCGTGACGTAGGCCCTTTCGCAGAGGCCGTGTTTCAACATAAATTCCGTCAGATAGCCGTGGTCGCAGCCGATGTCGGCAAAGACGGTGCACTTCTCCAAAAGAGAAGTAAGTTGAACAATTCTTTCCATCAATCGAGGAAATCGCGGAGCTTTTTGCTGCGCGAGGGGTGGCGAAGTTTTCTGAGCGCCTTGGCCTCGATCTGACGGATGCGCTCCCGCGTGACA
>CANREK010000169.1 GCA_947629605.1 uncultured Clostridia bacterium
CTTGGGCCTTGGTGCGGGAGCCGAATTTTTCGGCAAAAAACTTATCTGCACGCATATTTCATGAGTTCCCCGAGGATCTTTTGCACGCCAAGCCCGTATTTTTCCATGAGCGACGGGACCTCGGCATGCGGCAAAAACACGTCGTCGTAGCCGAACGAGAGCACGGTTTTCCCGCTTCCTTGATAGAATTGGGCGATCGAGGCCCCCAAACCGCCGATTTTGACGTTATCTTCGAGCGTGACGACGAATTTTTCGGGGCGGGAAGAGAGCAATTCCCTATCGAGCGGCCTCAAAAAGCGGGCGTTGACGATGGAGACGTCTTTTCCGCACTCCTCGCGAAGCGCATTTTGCAACCGGTTGGCAAGACGAATGCAGCGTTCCCCCGCCGCGAGAATTACTATGTCTGACATAGTACTATGCAAAACTTCGAATTTCCCGATTTCGACCGTCCCCGCTTCCCCCTCTTCTCCCTCACGGGGATAGCGAATGGCAAGCGGATGCATGTAAGTCGAGCTCAGCCGTATCATCTTGCGGAATTCCGCAATATTTTTGGGGATCGCGACGGTGAGATTGGGGATAAAGGAGAGATAGGACAGGTCGAACACGCCTTGGTGGGTCTCTCCATCCGCCCCCGTCGCCCCCGCTCTGTCGATGCAGAACGTGACGGGAAGGTCCTGTCCGCAGATGTCGTGAATGATCTCGTCGAACGCCCTCTGCAAAAAGGTCGAATAGATGGCGTAGTACGGTTTGAGCCCCTGCGTCGCGAGGGCAGCCGCGAGAACGGAGGCATGCTCTTCGCAGATTCCGACGTCGATGGCACGGTCGGGATAGCTCTCAAAGAAGTTTCTCAGCCCCAAGCTGTCGGCCATTGCCGCCGTGACGGCGACGATCTTGGGGTTATTTTTTGCGAGAGCGCAGAGTTCTTCCCCCAGCGCCGCCGAATATTCCGACTTCGGGGCCTTGGGTCCCACGCCGTGCGTCTGCATGGGCGCACTTTCGGAGAAGGGATAGCCGTGCCCCTTCTGCGTGACGACGTGCAAAAGGACCGTGTCCTCGTTGAGGGCCTCTTTGGCCTCTTCGAGCGCGGGAAGGAGCTCTCCGATCTCGTTTCCGTTGACGGGCCCCATGTAGCGGAGCCCGAAGCGCTCAAAGAGCGCGACGTCGTCGAGCTTTCTTTCGCCGTGCAGTTCGTCGAGCACTTCATGCACGCCGCCAAGCGTCGGGGAGATCGACATGCCGTTATCGTTCAAGATGATGAGTATTTTTGTATGTAAAAGTTTGAGACTGTTGAGCGCTTCATAGATGAGCCCGTTCTGGAAGGAGCCGTCTCCGATGAGCGCGATCACTTGATAGGGCGCCTTTGCAAGGTCTCGCGCCTTGGCGATGCCGAGCGCCGCCGAGAGCGCCGTCCCCGCGTGGCCCGTGTCGTAACAGTCGTAAACGCTCTCTTCCCGCTTGGGAAATCCCGAGATGCCGCCCTCTTTTCGGAGCGTGTCAAAGCGTTCCGCACGGTCGGAAAGCAATTTATGCGTATAGCATTGGTGCCCCACGTCAAAGACGATCTTGTCGCTCGGGAAGTCAAAGACGCGATGGAGCGCGACCGTGAGTTCCACGGCGCCGAGATTGGAGGAAAGGTGCCCTCCGCAGTGCGAGACGGTCTCATAGATCGTGCTCCGCAAGCTCTCGCAGAGGCTGTTTAATTGTTTGACGGAAGCATTTTTGAGCTCCCTGCCCAAATTATTTTTCATTTTAATGGTCTCTTCTTCTGACAAGGGCAATGATCCCCTCAAAAAATTCTGTATTTTTTGTAAATTTTTTGAGAGATCCGTTGCATTTTGCGACATATTCGTCGGCAAGCGCTTCCGACTTCTCCATGCCAAAGACCTTCACGCAGGTCAATTTATCCTCGATCTTATCCTTGCCGAGCGTCTTTCCCATGCGCCCGTCCGTGCCCTTTTCATCCAAAATATCGTCGGTGAGCTGGAACAGAATGCCAAAATTCTTGCCGAATTCCGTCGCCGCGGCAACGTTTCCGTCCGCAAGCAGTGCCGCCATTTCGAGGGGCGCCGTGAGAAGCCGCGCCGTCTTGTTTTCGTAGATGAAAAAGAGCTCCTTTTCCCCGCCGTCCTTCCCCGCATAGAGAAGATCGGCCGACTGCCCCGCGACCATTCCCTCCGCACCCGCGGCAAAGGAGAGCCTCTGCGCCGCCAAAAGGTGCTTTTCGTCCCGCTGTGCGGCCTTCAACATCAAATCAAAGGCGTAACTGAGCAGTGCATCGCCCGCGAGAATGGCGTTTGCCTCGCCGAACACCCTGTGATTGGAGGGCTTTCCGCGGCGGAAATCGTCGTTGTCCATCGCGGGAAGGTCGTCATGGATGAGCGAATAGGTGTGAATGCATTCGAGGGCAACCGCAAGTTCCTGTTCCGACGCGTAATCATGGCCCAAGGCGTCGAGCGCGGCATAAAAAAGAACGGGTCGGATGCGTTTCCCGCCCGCAAGGAGGGAATAGCGCATGCTGTCCGTCAAAATGGGCGGCGTGAAGTGCATCGCTTCGGCAAACGCCGCGATCCCCTCTTCCGCCGCTTTCAAATATCGATCGTATTGCTCTTGAAAATTCATTTGAGTGTTCGCTCCGCCGCATCCACGGCATTGGAAAGCAGCATTGCGATGGTCATCGGCCCGACGCCGCCGGGCACGGGCGTGATCATGGCCGCCTTCTCCGCAACGGTTTCAAAGTCCACGTCGCCGCAGAGCTTTCCGTTTTCATCCCTGTTGGTCCCGACGTCGATGACGACGGCCCCCTCTTTGACCATATCCGCCG
>CANREK010000170.1 GCA_947629605.1 uncultured Clostridia bacterium
CGCATAGGCGCCCCGATTTGCAAAGACGGCGTAGCCATCCGCGAGGGCGGGAAGGGTGAATCCCTCCTTCATGCCGCCGAGTGCAAGGGCGAGGGAGTATTCGCTCTCATCGACTTTGAGGCCCATTTTTTCGAGGTAGGCGGCCGCTCGTTCACAGCCCATCGTGTTGAGGATCTTGACGGCGGGAATGTTGACGCTGTGCGAGAGGGCATAGCGTGCGCTCATGTATTTGCCGCTTGCACCGCCCGCATCGTCGGGGCAGTAGCCCGAAAAGTCCGTCTTTTCATCCAAAATGGGGGTCGCGGGGCAGATGATGTCCTCCTCGACGGCGGGACCGTAGACGAGCAGCGGTTTTAATGTGGAAGCGGGAAGCCGTTTTAAGACCCCGCAGGTGGAGAAAAAGGCTTTCAGCCCGCTATTTTTGTTGTCGCGGATGAGCGCCGCGATGTCCGAATCGGCCTCTGTCTCTTCCAATTTTCGCTGTAAATTTCTGTCCAAAAAGGTGTAGACGCGGATGGAGCCGAGCTCTCCCGTGTCCGCTTCGGGGAAGAGGCGCATGAGTTCGTCAAAGACGAGGGCGAGATAGCTGTCGCCACCCTGTGCCTCGGAGGGCGCCTCGGGCAGGGGTGTCTGTTCGGCTTCCGCATAGGCCGAATCTTCCAAATAGCCCTGTTCCCGCATCAATTTGAGCACAAAATTGCGGCGGGAGAGGCACGCTTCGGCGTTTCGGAAGGGGGAATAGCGGTTGGGGGACTTGACGAGCGCCGCAAGCATCGCGCTCTCGGCGGGGGAAAGCTCCTCGGCTTCCTTCCCGAAGTAAAAATCGGACGCCGCGGCAATGCCGAACACGTCATGACCGAAGTAGATGGAGTTGAGATAGAGCTCGATGATCTGCTCTTTGGAGCAGCGTCTTTCGAGCTGCCGCGTCAATTTTACCTCTTTCAGCTTGCGGTTGATCGTCTTTTCGCTCGACAGATGGGTGTTTTTGATGAGCTGTTGCGAGATGGTCGATGCACCCTCGCGGAAGGAAAAACTTTTGAGATTTTTCAAAATGGCGCCGCCGATGCGCCGATAATCGAGCCCGTGATGGGTGTAGAAGCGCTTGTCCTCGACGGCGACAAAGGCACGGGGGACATAGGCGGGCAGGGCGTCGAGGGAAACGTTCTTGCGCCGTGCCGATTCGATCTGCTCCCCGCTTCCGTCATAGATGCGCACGCATGCGGTGGAGAGTTGCAATTTTTCGCCGTCGAGCGTCACGCCCGCCGTTACGCCGAGATAGTAGAAGATCCCGCCGAGCATGAGCGCCGCCAACACCCCGAGCGGGATCAGGACCGAAAGCAAAACTTTTTTCATCTGTGACAGTATGTGCAGGGGCAAGAAAATTAAGCGTCTTGCAGTCGGCGCGTTGTTGTGCTATAATGGCAGAAGGAGGAAAGCAATGAAACAAGTCAGGATCACCGTCATGCGGATGGCGAACTACCGCGACCTCATCGAAAAATACGAGAATCCCATTCCGCACCCCTGCGACATGAAAGAGGGGCAGATCTTTGTTGTACAGGGCGACCAAAAGCCAGAGGGGCTCTGCGACAGCGCATGGGAGACCCTGCGGCCCTTTGCCTTGGCGCTCGCCCGCGGTGAAGGGGACTTTTACGGCGGTTGGATGAAAAACCCCATGTCCGCCCTTCTTTCCTGCAACGACGGGTTCCGCCCCGTCAGCTTTTTGCTCGAAGCGACGGAGGAAGAGGTCGGGCGGCCGTAACGGCGCGGAACGCTCAAATTTTTATTTTCCCGAACAATGCACGCAAAGATGATTGAAAATCTCATTGTTTTATGTTATAATAACTCTGTATGAAAACATTACAGCAGATCATCGACGAAAGTCACAGGATCGTCTTTTTCGGCGGGGCGGGGGTATCTACGGAGAGCGGGATCCCCGATTTTCGCTCGGAGGACGGGCTCTATCGCCAAAAATACACCGTTTCGCCCGAGACGATGCTCTCTCACGATTGGTTCTTTTCGCATACGGAAGAGTTCTACGCCTTCTACCGCGACAAGATGCTGCCCCTTTGGGCGGAACCGAACGCGGCGCATAAAAAGCTCGCGGAGCTCGAAGCAAAGGGCAGACTTCTCTCCGTCGTCACGCAGAACATCGACGGACTTCATCAAAAGGCGGGCTCCAAGCGCGTCTATGAACTGCACGGCACCGTGCACAAAAACACCTGTTTGAAGTGCGGAAAGACCTATTCCGCAGAGCAGATCGCATCCATGCAGGGGGTGCCGCACTGCACTTGCGGCGGGCTCATCAAGCCCGACGTCGTGCTGTACGGCGAACCGCTCGACGGCGACACGGTCGACGGGGCGATCCAAAGCATTGCCGCGGCGGATACGCTCATCGTTGCGGGGACATCGCTCACCGTCTACCCCGCGGCGGGATTCGTCAGCTGTTTCAGGGGCAAATATCTCGTTCTCATCAACCGCGACCCGACGCCGCTCGACGGGCAATGCGACCTCGTTCTCCACGGCAAAGTGGGGGAAATTCTTTCGGAAATCAAAGTATGAAATATCACATCGTCACATACGGCTGTCAGATGAATCTGCACGAATCGGAGAAGATCGCAGGCATTCTCAAAGAGAAGGGCTATACCGAGGAATCGGGCATCGACGAGGCCGACATCATCGTCTTTAACACCTGTTGCATCCGCGAGAATGCCGAAAATCACGCCTTTGGCAACATCGGCGCCCTCAAACGGCACAAGCGGGAGAAAAAGGACCTCATCATCGCCGTCGGCGGGTGCATGGCGCAGGAGAAGGG
>CANREK010000171.1 GCA_947629605.1 uncultured Clostridia bacterium
CCGAGACGGGGAAGAATAAGCTCCACACCAACAGCCCTTACTATGCCAAGATCTCCACGCCCGCGGGCGGCACGCTCACGAATGCGGGATACGCCGCCGTTCCCATGAGCATCCGCAAGGGGAAAGACTACCTCTTCTCCGCCTTCCTCCGCGGCTACCAAGGGGAGATCACCGTCAAGGCCAAGACGAGCACGGCGACCTGTGCCGAAAAGACCTTCTCCGTCACCGCACCCGATGACGAATGGGTCAAAGTCCAACAGACGATCACGGCTTCGGGCAACGAGAGCAAGGACATCGTTTTCGAAATCTCCTTTGCGGCCGCCGACACCGAGGTGCTCCTCGACGCCGTGCAGTTCGAGACGACGGACAGCACCGTCGGCATCAAGAACTATATGTATAAGGCCATCTCCAACCTCTCTCCCGCATTTTTCCGCTTCCCGGGCGGATGCGTCATCGAGGGGAGGGACATGTACTCCGCCTACGATTGGAAGAACTCCATCGGCGCCGTCAAAGAGGGGGACGACGACGTCTTGCCCGCCTTCACCTATACGCTCTACAAGGACGGCGCGGAGAGCCAAGTGACGACCTACGGCGAATGGGCGACCCGCGTTCCCAACAACAATATTTGGCAGGGGGGTACCAATTACTACGCGCATGAATACGGCATCGGATTCTACGAATACTTCCTTCTCTGCGACAGTTTGGGCGCCAAGGCCATTCCCATCGTCAACTGCGGCCTCTCCTGTCAGACGCAGAGCAGCGGCTCGGCCCTTGCCGGCAGACACAACAACAAGGTAGACGACTACATTCAAGACGCCATCGACCTCATCGAGTTCGCCAAGGGCGGCACCGATACCGAATGGGGCAAGATCCGTGCCAATATGGGGCACCCCGAACCCTTTGAGATGGACTATATCGGCATCGGCAACGAGCAGTGGGATCTGAATACGCAGTCCCGCTACTTTGAGGACTATTACGAAAAATTCCTGCAAAACGCCGCCTTCCAAGCGGCCTTGAAGCAGTACAACGTCAAGACCATCGTCGGCAACTGCACGCTGTTCCAGCACTGCGAAAACCCCGAGACCCACAGCAAGGGCGTGGCGCAGAATGCCGCCGCCGTCGCAAAGAGCAGGGGCATCGTCGACAAGATCTCCGAGTACGGCGTCGTCGATCAACACTACTACGTGAACTATACCGATTTCCTCATGTACACGCACCTCTACGACAATTATCTCCGCCCCTCCGAGGACGAGGACAATTCTTATGAAGTGTTCGTCGGGGAATACGCCGTCAACAGTCAAACGGTCCGTGCACCTTCGGCGAATGACAACGTCACATACCGCCATACCGACAACAGCATGATCACCGCCCTCGCCGAGGCCGCCATGATGACGGGCTTCGAGCGCAATGCCGACATCGTCAAGCTCGCCGCCTATGCACCCATGTTCGCGCCCATCGCCGAGCGGAACAGAAATTGGTTTGTCGACATGATGTATTTCGACAACCAGAGCGTGGTCTATACGCCCAACTATTATGTGCAGCAGCTCTTTATGCAGAACACGGGCGACTATAAGGTGACGGCGGGCATTCAATATGCCGACGGCGTCACGGCGCCCAAGACGACCTATAAGTCTACGGGAACGCAGACCCGCGAGTGCGACGACATCTTCTACGTCGCCGACCTCGACAAGGAGACGGGGGACGTCATCTTGAAGCTCGTCAACGCGGGCGCAACGACGCTCAAAGTCAATGTGGACTTCTCCGTCACCGACCTGGCGCTCCAAGGCATTGCGGACGTCAGAGAACTCTCCGCAAGCGCCTCCACGGACGTCAACACGGCGGACACCGAAAAGGTGCGGCCCAAGAAATACACGATCGGCATCGAGGGGAGCACGTTCGGCTATGAACTCTTGCCCTACTCCGTCGTCGCCATCCGCATCCGCACAAAGTAAAAATGATTTTAATCGTCTCCTTCGGGAGACGATTTTTTTATTTCGAACATTTCTTTGCTCGGCCTGCGGCCTTCGTAAAGAAACTGTTCGAGCGAAAGTGCCCTGTTCATCAATCGAGTGGGTCTCGGAAACGTTATATGCAAAGGACATTAAGGTTCCCGTAGGGTACCAAATAGGGGGCGCTTAGGCAGGGAGACCCTGCCACGCGCAGTAATTTGGAATGAACCCCCACCCCTACCCCGCCCCCTTGAAATGGGGGCAGGCAAGAGAAGGCGGGCGCGGCGTAGCGCGACCGCTCATTCTGAGGCCCCGCAGGGGCCGAAGAATCCCGGCAAACGGGCGGAGTAGCTGCTTCCGTAGGTTTGCTGGGATGCTTCACGTTCGTTCAGCATGAGCGCACGCCGCACCGCACCGCTTGTTATACCGCATTTCGTGATGACGCCCCGCATTTCTTTCACTTCAAAATAAAACACTTAAAAATTTTTTCAAATAGTATTGCCAAAAACAAAATTTATGATATAATGGTTCCATAAGGGGGAAACGAACATGACAAAACTCACAAAGTTCTTCGCGCTTGCGCTCTCTTCTCTCTTTGCGTTCTCGCTCCTTGCGGGGTGCGGCAAAGAGGACAACAATACTCCGCCCGACGGCGGGACGAACAACGATCAAACGCCCGACGGCAATCAACCCGACGACGGCAAAGGGGATCCGCTTCCCGCGCTTCCCACGCCCGACACGACCGTGACTGCCTTCGGCGATCAGGACGTCACCTTTACGCTCGACGGCAGAACACAGGCCTCCATGTCCGTCTCCGAGTCGCTCTTCGGCGTGTTCCTCGAAGATATCAAC
>CANREK010000172.1 GCA_947629605.1 uncultured Clostridia bacterium
TTAAATTTCCAGCCTGGAGTGTTGTTAGAATCGTCAAGTTCGGCGCGCAAACCTGCCATTTCTAACAAGCGCTTAACCTCCTCGCACTTTTCAACAACGCCCTCTTTTTTGCTGGCAATTGGGATGATTACCGTTTGGATTGGGGCAACTTTTGGTGGCAACCTTAGGCCGCGCTCGTCACCATGCACCATAACTAGCGCACCTATAAGGCGAGTTGAAACACCCCAGCTTGAAGTATAGGCATATTCAAGTTTTTCGTCCTTATTTAAAAACTTAATATTGCTAGCGCGCGAAAAATTTTGCCCCAAATTGTGGCTAGTGCCGGCCTGGAGCGATTTTCCGTCCTTCATAATGGCCTCCATGCCATAGGTGGCCACGGCGCCCGCGAACTTCTCTTTCTCCGTCTTGCGTCCCGTCAGAACGGGCATGCAGAGCACGGTCCTTGCAAATTCCTCATAGAGATGCAGCATGTTGAGGGTCTCCTTCTCGGCCTCTTCGCCCGAGGCGTAGACAGAATGCCCCTCTTGCCACAAAAATTCGCTCGTGCGGAGGAAGGGGCGGGTCGTCTTTTCCCAGCGCATGACGTTGCACCACTGGTTGACACGGAGCGGGAGATCTCTCCAACTCTCCACCCACTTCCCCATCATGTGGCCGATGATGGTCTCCGACGTCGGGCGAACGACGAGGGGCTCTTCGAGCTTCCCCCCGCCCGCATGGGTGACGACGGCGACTTCGGGCGCAAAGCCCTCGACATGCTCGGCCTCCTTGGTCATGAAGGACATCGGAATGAGCAAAGGAAAGTAGGCGTTTTCCACCCCTGCCGCCTTGAAGCGCGCATCCATTTCCTTTTGAATGTTTTCCCAGATCGCGTAGCCGTAAGGCCGAATGACCATGGTGCCCTTGACGGGGCCGTAATCCACGAGCTTGGTCTTTAAGACGACATCCGTATACCATTGGGGAAAGTCTGTCTCGATGTCGGCGATCTGAGAAACGAATTGATCGTTTTTAGCCATAAACTTGCTCCTGAGAACATATAAAAAATAAGATATGGTAATTATACCATATCCTTTTTTATTTGTCGAATGTTTCAACGGAAAAAATTTTTGAATTTGTGCGCTTCCCGTGAGAGATCAGAATTCATTCCTCAAACTCTTGGAGATATACCCGAGGGCGAAGGCGCCGGGGCCGACATGGGCGCCGATGACGGGCCCCATGATCTGCACGAACGGTTCGATGTGGCAATGTTCGCGCACGTATTCCGCGAGTTCGTTTGCGGCGGGCTCGTTGTCGGTATGTACGATGAAGCAGTAGTTATATTCGGGGTCGGGCCCCTCCGTGTCGAGCTTGTGCTTGATGTAGGAAATGGCCTTTTTCGTCCCCATCACCTTGTCGATGACGCCGAGCTTTCCCTCATTGTCGAAGGCGATGATGGGCTTGACCCTCAAAACGCTCCCAAAGGCCGCGGCGGCCGCCGAGATCCTGCCGCCCCGCTTCAAGAATTGCAGATCGTCGGCGACGATGAAGTGCTGGATGTGCAGACGGAGCGATTTGACGAATTCCGCCGTCTCCTCCGCCGTCATGCCCTTGTTGCGGCATTCAAGCGCCTTTCTGACGAGCGCCCCCTGCCCCACCGTAGCCGTGAGCGGATCGATGACGAACACGCGGAAGTCGGGGAAGTCCTTTTTGACGTCGGCGGCGGCCTGTTCGGCATTCTCCCATGTGTTGGCGAGCCCCGAAGAGATGGTAAAGTGCACGACGTCCTTTGCCCCTTCCTCCGCGAGCTTCAAGAAGTGGGAATAATGCGCCTCGTAGTTGAGCTTGCTCGTCTTGGGCATCCACCCGTCGCGCAGTTTGTTGTAGAAATCGACGTACTGTTGATATTCGGTAAAATTATCGAGATACTCCTCCATCTCCCCATTCTTTTCGAGCATGAACGTGAGCGGAGCGAATTTGATATCATTTTCTACGACGAAGTCATGATAGAGGTCGCATGTCGAATCTGTCGAAAGTGTAAATTTGTACATTTTTTATCCTCTCCATTATTGATATTCATTGTACCACATCTTTGATTCGTTTGCAAGATAATTTTCAAAAATGTTTTCTTTTTTCCCCGAAAGGCTTGAAAAACGCCGAATTTCCCTGTATAATAAGGGTAGATTTTGTAAAATTTTTCCTAAGGGGGAAAGAATTCTCATTGAAAAACTATTTATCTCTTAAAAACGGGACAGATGTGCGCGGCACGGCCATCGCGGCCGAGGGCGACCCCGTCACCTTGACCGAGGAAGCCGTAAAAGACATCGGCCGTGCCTTTTGCATGTGGCTGGGCTCAGAACGCGGCATCTCGGGTGCGACCGTTGCCATCGGTCATGATTCCCGCCTCTCGTGCGGCGACATCGAAGGGTGGCTCACAGAGGCGATCGCGGGCTATGGCTGTAACGTCATCCTGACGGGGCTCTCCTCCACACCGTCGATGTTCATGCTGCTGCAAGACGGATTCGGCGCCGATGCCTCCGTCATGATCACGGCAAGCCATCTCCCCTACCAAAAGAACGGGCTCAAATTTTTTGTAAAGGAGGGCGGGCTCGAAGGCAGTGACGTCGAAAAGATCCTCTGCCTCGCCGCAGACGACACGGCGACCCCCGCCGCAAAGCGCGGGAGCGTGACGAAACGGTCCTACCTCAAAAAATATGCGGGAGACCTCATCGAAAAAGTGCGCCGCGAAACGGGAAAGGAGCGCCCCTTAGAGGGCAAACACATCCTCGTGGATGCGGGGAACGG
>CANREK010000173.1 GCA_947629605.1 uncultured Clostridia bacterium
CGTCGCGGGTTGTACGAAGTCCGATGACTTGACCCGAAGAATCTCGCGGGGCGGTTACGGACCGTTCTAAATGCGTCATGGTGAGCTCCGTCGAACCATCACCGCATTCTCTTGGCACCCCTCTCAGGGGAGCTGTCGCGCTGTCCTTGCGCGACTGAGGGGTTTTGAAACCCCTTTGCCCTCGCATGCTCGGGGACTTCCCCTAAAAGGGGCAGCGAGAATAAGGTGATCCTTCGACACGACGCAAGGGCGCGTCGGCTCAGGATGACGCTATTTGGAACGGTGCCGTAGAAACATGCGGCGAGATGCTTCGGACATGCTTCCGTAGACTGCGTTCCCACTCTTCAGCTCCCCATGACGCCGCACGGCCTTTCTCACGCGTTACTATATAACAAATTATTATACAAAATAACATATCAATGTTTCAATATAACAAAAAATTATAGAGAAATGCCGGGGTAAAATTTCCTCAAAGTATTGACATTGATTGACGCTTCTGTTACAATAGATACCGAAGAAGTCCGTGTTCCATCACAACATATAGGGGACGCGCACAAAGGAGATTTTATGAAAAAACAGTTGACGCTCAAAAAAGTCACGCTTTTTGTCCTTTCGGCGTTGCTGCTTGTCTTGATGGCGATTTCCGTCGCCTTCTCGGCCGGCACACGCGCCTTTGCGGCAGATAGCGGCGCAGGCTCTTCCTCGGAAGGGACCGACCATAGCGGTCACGACGTCGGCGATCTCGTGACCGTCAAACCCGCCACCTGTGTTGAGCCCGGCGTCGGCACCTACTACTGCAACACCTGCGGCCGTAGCTTCAATGTCGTCATCCCCGCGGACAGCACTAAGCACCATACGGTAGAGCTGGAAGATGGCACACACAAATGCACCATTTGCGGCAAAGAGGATGCAAGCGTCATCCTTGTCCCCGCCGAATCGGAGAAGAACGACGATCAAAACATCTACGTTCAAGCGGTGGAATCTTCCGACGAAATCAAAAACCTCAACGTTCCCGCCACGGTGGAGCACGAGGGGACGGAGAAAAAAGTCCACCTCGTCGAAGAGGCCTTCAAGGAGACCAAGCTCGAATCCGTCACGATCGACAGTGCGGTCGACATCGGTGAGAACGCCTTCGAGGGCTGCAAAAATCTCGCAGAAGTCAAAATCGTGAAGAATGAGGAGGGCGAAGTTACGACCTACGTCGCCGCGGACGCCTTCGACAATACTCCATTCTATACCAAGAATTTGAAGAAAGATGAAGAAAGCGGCATAAGCTCTCTCGCCATTCCGATCGTGAGGAACGCTGCGGACGACCCCAGCGATCCGGACAAAGTCGTCGGCACCTATCTTCTCAAAGTAGAATTGCCCGCGGCCGAATCCGAGGGAGGGGGTGCTAAACCCCGTGCGCATCGCCGTGACGCCGCTGCCGAAGCAGCCGAGATCACATCGTTCACCGTTCCCAAGGACACTTTGGTCATCGCCTCGGGCGCATTCAGTGGCCTTACCGACCTCACCACCGTCACGTTGAACGCCGAGCTCCACACCGTTTGCGCGGGCGCCTTCGCGGGCACCAAGCTCGCCAACGTCATCGTCGCAGCGGGCGTCGAGGAAAATTCCTTCGCCTCCGTCGACGGTCTCACCGACCTCGGCCTCAATACAATATATTATAACGGCACTTTTGCGGAAAACCTCAAAGACATCTTCGGGAAACTCTTCGAGCTCATCCGCTACTATTCGGCGACGGAGCCCGACGACGCGGCTCATCCCTATTGGCATTTCAGCGGCGAGGGCGAAACGGGCCTTCCCGTCGCATGGAGCCGTGCGACAAAGCTCTTTATCGACGCTTCCGCATGCAACCGCTTCAAGCTCCACGAAGATTTCCACTACAACGGCCTCCTCGTCTATGTGACCTATGAGGACGGCACGTCAAGGCTTGCCGGCGAATCGGAATACCAAGTCGATCCCACCAAGTATCAAAAAGACATTCAGACCGATGCATCATCCGACTACGTCATCACCGTCACCTATAAATATATCTCCGGCACCTACACCGTAAGGGTTGCCAATGCTTATAGGATCACGATCGACTATAACGACGCCACCACTGAAAGCGGCGAAGCCCTCGTCTACGCGGGCGACCCTTACACCATTCCCGCCACCGCTCCTACATATGCGGGTCACAAGTTCCTCGGCTGGAAGTATGGCGAAGAGACCACCCTCAAAAACCCCGGCGATAAGATCAACGATGTCGAAGCCGACGTCACACTCCAAGCCCAATGGGAAACGCTCTACACCGTCTCCGTCACAGGCGATCATGTCACTGCCCAAATTCAAGGCACGCCCACCGATGACGGCGTAGAAGGCACTCAAACCTACTACGCAAAGGGCGCGCAAATCACTTTCACGCTCACCGTCGCAAAGGGCTATAAACTCACGGCCGATTCCGTAAAATTCGGCGAGACGACCCTTACCGCGGGCGAGGGCGGCACCTATTCCGTCACCGTCGGCGAGAAGAATGTGGAAGTCACTGTCACAGCCGTGCAGGTCGCCATCAACAAGTCCTTTGACCAAAAAGGCGGCAACGGTGCGACGTTCGCCGATCTCGAATATTCCGACGAAAACGCCAAAGTCACGATCAAAGTCGCCACGGACCCCACTAAGGACGGCTACCGCTTCGACGGTTGGGATGTCACGGTCGACGGCGAAGCTGCAACCTATAACAACGGCCTTACGCTCGACCTCGCCAACGCCGACGTCACCGTC
>CANREK010000174.1 GCA_947629605.1 uncultured Clostridia bacterium
GCACTATCATACGGCGAGATGCTTCGGGTAAGCACCCGTAGACTTCGTACAAATCCCTTTCTCAGCATGACGCCGCATCATATACTCCGCCCGTTTGCCGGGATGCTTCCCCTTCGACTGCGCTCAGGGTCAGCATGAGCGTAGCGGCGGGCGCCGAGATGTTCCCCGTTTTTTTCTATTATAACAACTTTTTCGGCAATTTGCAATCGTAGGAATACTTCTTTTTGCAAAAGAGCATAAAAAGCGCAAGGAGGTTCCTATGGATCCGTTTGCATTGAAGCCGCAAAAGGCGGACAAAATTTTCACCACATGGAAGAATGTGCTCGTCAAACCCTACAATAAGAATGAAGTCGACCCCTACACGCGCCTCAGGGTCATCCTGATGTCGGGCACGGAGTTCGAGAGCGTTCGGCTCTCCAATTCGTTCACGCGCATGTGCGCAAACAATGACGTGAGACGCCGCCTCGCCTACATGCGGAGGGGCGAGCAGATCCAACAAAAGCGGGTGGCTTCCCTAAAACCCGCCAACGAGAGCATCATCGAGCACACCATCGGCTATGAACAGCTCGCCGTCGACCTCACGGCCAACCTCGCCGTGGCCGAGAAGAATTCCTACGTCAAGAAACAGCTCGACTTTGCCCTTTTGGAAGATTTCGACCACTTATATCGCTATTCCGACCTCATGGAGCTCGAAAAGGCGGGGGATCCCAAGAAGCTCGTCGGCGACTACACGGAGATCATGCCCGGCCGCCCGACCGTCGCCGAGTACCGCCACCCGCACGACGACGTCAATTTCTACCTCAACAACTACCTCAACGACATCAAGACCAAGCTCAACGTCAACATCATCACGGCCGCCGAACAGCAGACGATGAATTTCTATATGAACGTCGCCAATCTCTACGCTTCCCCCCTCGGCAGAAAGCTCTACAACGAGATCGCCATGATCGAGGAACAGCACGTCACGGGCTACGGCTGTCTCAAAGACCCCACCGCGACCCCCTTTGAATGCCTTCTCATGAATGAATATACCGAAGCATATCTCTATTATTCTTGCTATATGGATGAAAAGGACGAGCGCATCAAAAAGATCTGGGAGATGCACTTTGAGGAGGAAGTCGCCCACCTCCACGAGGCGGCCGATCTCTTAAAGACGTATGAGGGGAAAGTCTGGCAGCAGGTCCTGCCCGAGGGCGGGGAGTTCCCCGAACTCTTGAAGTTCCGCTCGCAGAAGGAGTATGTGCGTGAGATCTTGAAGAGCGTGCGCCTCACCGCCGTCGAAGAGGGGTGGGAAGAACTCGACAAGGTGCCCGACAAGTTCCGCTACTTCGGCTATAATGCCAAGATCAACGGCGACCCCAAGACGGTCGGCACGCACATCGTCATCGACAAGGCCATTTCGGCGTTTAAGTATGACTATCGCATTCAGAATAAGGAGCACCCCGTCAAGGCCCTCGCCGACCGTAAAAAGGACAACACCGACATCGCAAGGGTCAAGGGAAAGTGAGATTTTGAATGAAAAATTAAAAATTCAAAATTAAAAATTGTGGTGGAGGAATGAGAACGACACCCCCTCAGTCTCGCTGCGCTCGACAGCTCCCCCTCCAAGGGGGAGCCAAGAGAGTGGTGCGTGCGGCCCGCTCATTCTGAGCCCCCTTGTGGGGCGAAGGCCAGCAAACGGGCGGAGTAAGTGCTTCCGTAGGTTTAACGGGATCCTTCGCTTCGTTCAGCATGAGCGCGGCGGGCGCAATGCCCGCCGCGCTTTGACAAATTGCCGCGCGTATGTTATAATCATTCCATGTTTATCTACTACACGGCGCGGGGGGAGAGCGGGGAATTCCTCCAACAAGTCCTTGTGCGGCACGGGGCGGCGTCGAGGATCCTCCGCACCCCAAACGGCAAACCCTATCTCGAACAGGGGGAGTGCGAGTTCAGTCTCACGCATACGGAAGGCCTCATCGCCGTCGCGGTCGGGGGACAGCGCGTGGGGCTCGACGCAGAATGCCGCAAACCCCGCAAGATAGAGGCGCTCCGCTCCCGTCTGACGGCCGCGGAACGAGAAGAGGACTTTTTCGAGCTCTGGACGGCCAAGGAGGCCTATGTCAAATACGTCGGCGGCACGCTGGCGGAATATCTCCCCGTCTTGGAGTACAAAAAAGGCGCCCTCTTCTACCGAGAAGCGCCGATCGATGTTCAACTTCGACATTTTGAGCTGA
Organism: uncultured Clostridia bacterium; assembly: GCA_947629605.1. Taxonomy (GTDB): domain Bacteria; phylum Bacillota; class Clostridia; order Christensenellales; family Borkfalkiaceae; genus Gallimonas. The sequence goes on from CANREK010000174.1 coordinate 2,217, forward strand.
ACGGCTGCACCCTCTGCCTCTGCACGGAGAGGGAGGAGCAGGTCGAGCTCATTCCACTCTAAACTTCATACCATTCTCCCTCTTGCGGGACAAACGCCTCCGCATCGGGGAGAATTTTTTTGACGGTGGGAACAAATTTTTCCACATTTTCCCTGTGGGTGAGCGGGGGGAAGGCGTCGTCAAAGTGATCCGCCATGACCTTTTTGGGGCGGAATACTTCCAAAAACCGCTCCATATACTTATGCATACGGCTCCTGCCCTGATAGGGGAACACCAAGAGGTCGGTCTCCTGCGGATAGGAGACATTCTCATCCATGCCCGCGGAGCCGAGCACGAACACCGTCTTTTCCCCATCCGAGATGTGGAGCGCGTAGATGTCCCCTTGGAGTTTATATTGCAGGGCGTTGTGGCAGAGTTTGAGACAGCCGACGGCGTGCAGCCAGGTGCGCGGGGCAAAGGTGACGCGGAGCACCGTCAAGACGTCGAACACGCAGTGACGGCTCTGATAGGTGCGCACGGTGAAGGGACCGA
>CANREK010000175.1 GCA_947629605.1 uncultured Clostridia bacterium
GTCGATGATGTCGGCATCCGCCCACTTGGCGAGCTGGTGCTGAACGACCGTCTTGCCGCTGCCGAAGGGCCCGGGGACTGCCGCGACGCCGCCGCGTGCGATGGGAAAGAGGGTATCGATGACCCGCTGTCCCGTCACCATCGGCTGGTCGGGCGTCAGTTTTTCGCCGTAAGGTCTCCCCTTTCGCACGGGCCACTTTTGGAGCATGCAGACGGGTTGAATGCCGCTCTCCGTCTTGATCTTGGCGATCGTGTCCTCGATCGTGAAGTCCCCCTCCGCGATCTCGGCGACGGTGCCCTCCTTTCCGAGCGGGACCATGATGCGGTGTTCGACGATCTCCGTCTCCTGTACGACGCCGAGCACGTCGCCCGCCTGCACCTTGTCCCCCGCCTTGGCCGTGGGCGTGAAGTGCCACTTCTTTTCGCGGTCGAGTTTATTCACCGAGACGCCGCGGGAGATTCGGCTGCCGTATTTGAAATACAGCGTGGTGAGCGGGCGCTGGATGCCGTCGAAAATGCCCGTGATAAGCCCCGGGGCGAGTTCCGCGGAGAGCGGTTCCCCCGTTGAGACGACCTCTTCGCCGACGCCGAGCCCCGACGTCTCCTCATAGACCTGTATGGAGGCCTTGTCCCCCCTCAACTCTATGATCTCGCCGATGAGTTTTAAGTCGGAGACCTGCACGACGTCGTACATCTTGCAGTCCGCCATATTTTCCGCCACGATCAGCGGTCCGGATACTTTTACTGTTTTTCCTGCCATATTGCCTCCGATGGGGCCACTGCCCTCAATCGTTGAATAAGATATCTACGCCCAAGGCGCGTTCCATGGCGCTCTTCAAGAATTCCTTGCCATAGCCCGTGTTCTCGCCCGAGGGAATGGGAAGAATGACGGGATAGGCTTCCTCGTCGAAGCGCTTTAAGAAGTCTTTGAGCTGCAAAGCGTAGTCCTCCGTCAAAAAGATGACGGAGTGATCGCGGGCGACCTTTCTGAGTGTCTCCCTCGCGCTCTTGTCGTCGTTGACGGGGAACGCATCGACGCCCGCCGCCTTGAATACCGTGATCGTTGCGGCATTGCCCACGATCGCCATTTTTCCCTGCATCACTTCACCCCGATGAGCCGACGCCGAATTTCTTTTTCGCTCACGCCCGCATTCAGACAGATGAGAATGGTGCGGACATTCCGTATCTCCGCTTTGCGGCGGAATACATAGTACAAAAAGGGTTCCTTGCCCGAGAGCGCAAAGCGCCTTTCAAAGAAGAAGCGTATGTCGTACTCCTCTTTCATGCGCTCGGCCTCGGTATATGGGATCTTCTTTTCCTTTGCCGAAAGGCATTCCCGATAGAACGCCGCATAGGGCGACTTGTCGAGCGCGTGCGCCCGCACTTCGGGATCCTCCGAAAAGACGCGCAAGAACTGTTTTTGTTTGAGCTTTCCGCCGTGCACGAAGAGCGCTTCCGCCTCCTCCTGCGTCTCCGCACGGAAGGCGGTGAGGAGATTCGTCATGTCGGCGCAGGCGACGAGGAGCTTTTTGAGGGTGGGCCGAAGCGCCGAGACGCGGAAGAGATATTCAAATTCCGCCCTGTCGAACGCGGCGCCGATCTCCGCCCCTGTCGCATCCTCTTTGATCTCGGGCACGTCCTTCCCCTCTTCGAGCCTCTCTTGGAGCTCCTCCAAAGTGCGCATCCCCGCGGGGGCGAGCATGCCGTCCGTCCCCTGCCCCGTCACTTTGGCCTTATAGAGCGCTTTGAGATTGTGAAAGTCGCGGGGCGCGAGGAAAAACGCCTTGTCGGCCTCGTCGGGCGCATAGGTGCGGATGAATTCGTCGAGGATCTCTTCCTCATGGGAAAAGATGGCCTCGGGACTGCTTTCCCCGCCGCCGAATCCGCTCTCCGAGAGGGTGCGCAAGACTTCCCCCGCCGTCTGTTCGGGAAAGCGGAGCACTTTTTCGCCCAAGAGCTGTCTCTCTCTGACGGCGATGACGCCGTTTGTAAAGGTGGTGTCAAAAGTCATGTCTTATTCGTTTCCAAAGATCGCGCGGGCGATGTCCGCTTGATGCTCTTCTCTGTCCGCCGCGAGGATGGCGGCATAGGAGATGTCCTTGTCGCATGTCCTTCCGCGCAGGATGAATCCGCCCGAGAGCGGAAGTCTTTCCCCGCTCACGGTGAGCTTTTTCTCCGCGACGACGGGGAGCTTTTTCGCCGCATCGCCGTAGGCAAAATTCTCGGCAAACACGATCTCGTCCCCCTCTTCCGCATGCTCTTTGAGCAGTTTTTCGGCGAGTTTGAGGCTGTCGTGCTCGTTGAGGCAGAGCAGCATTGCGAGTGCGCGGAAATAGACGCCGTCGATGACGCGGCGCTTTTCGGCGAGAAGGATCTTACGGCTGTCGAGCCGTGCCGTGGCGGCCCTTCCGTCGGTGATGAGTTTGGCGCGGACATACGTCTCCTTTTCGGCTTCGGCGATCTCTGCCCGAGACCCCTCCTCTGCCGCCCGGATAATTTCATCCGCACGCGTTCTGGCATCGGCGATCACCTTCTCCGCCTCCCGTTCGGCGTCGGAGAGAACGCGCGATACGATCTCTTCCTTGCTCATATCAGAGGACTGCGGCGGCCGCGGTCACGGGTTCCGTCACGACGGGAAGATAGTTGAGCGGAGGGACCGCATTCACCAAGATCATGGAGATGAGGAGCCCGAGGATGGCGTAGAACTCGATCATCGCGGGAT
>CANREK010000176.1 GCA_947629605.1 uncultured Clostridia bacterium
CACGAGCGCCCAAAGGCGCGAAGTAGCCGACGCGCCCTTGCGTCGTGTCGAAGGATCCGCCTTATTGTTGCGGTGATGGTTCGACTACGCTCACCATGACGCAATCGGAATAGTGCCGTAGAACCGTGCGGCGAGATGCTTCGGACATGTCCCCATAGACTGCGTTCTTACTCTACTGCTCAGCATGACGCCGCACCGGCACCTCCGCACGCGATCAATGGGCGATCTCGCTTGCGCGGCGCAAAAGATAAGACTTATTGTTCCGTTTTCCGTCAAGGGCGCAGTCGAGAAGCAGGGCATGCAAGACGGCTGCGGTGTCCTTGGGCGGGACGCCGACGGACTGCACGTCGAGCCCGTTGACTTTGAGCTCTTTCACCGAAAAAGGCACACCCTCCTCCCGCATTTCCGCCAAAATGCGCCGCCATTTGGTGACGGCGGGCGCCTCGGAAAGATCGTCTTTGCACGCCGAAAAATCTGCCTGCTTGACGGCGAAAAAATCCTCCAAAAATGCAACATATTGCACGATTTCCCGCCTCACCTTGCTCTCTTTCATTTTGAGATCGAGATCCCGCATGTGCAGTCGGACGAGGCGGGCGACGCTCTCGCAGACGGCGGTGGGCGCTTTGAGGCGGGCGAGAATGTCCCGCGCGATCCGCTCGCCCTCGACCTCATGCCCGTGGTAGTGCCCGTAGGTGAGATAGCAGTAGGGCTTTCCGACATCGTGGAGCAGGGCGGCGAGGCGGACGGACGGGGCCGCGTAGCGCACGGCGCGGAGGGAATGCTCCAAGACGTCGTGGTCGTGGAAGGTCGGATTCTGCACCATGCCGTCGCCGAGGGCGAGCTCGGGCAGGGTCTCTTTGAGCACCCCCGTGTCCCGTAAAATGCATAAACCGCGATACGGGGCGTCGTTTTCGCCTTGGATCTCGTCGGCGTGAAGGAGAAGCATGAGTTCGTGATAGATGCGTTCCGCCGCGATGTCGCGAATGAGCGAAGCGTGCAGTTTGGCCCCCGCGAGGCATTCCGCATCGGGCGAAAACCCCGTCTGCGCCGCCTGCCGCGCGAGGCGCATGAGACGCAGTCCATCCTCGCCGAACACCTGCTCCGCGGGCGCGACCGTGCGCAGAATTTTATGGTGAATATCCTCGATCCCGCCGAGCGGGTCGACGAATTTTCGGCCACTTATGTCGTAATAAACGGCATTGCAGCAGAAATCCCGCCGCCTTGCGTCGACGGCGATGTCCTCCGTAAATTCCACCGAGACGGGGGCGTGCGCACCCGTTTCATAGGCGTCATGGCGGAAGCGGGTGAACTCGCATGCGATCTCGCCTTCGAGCTTGACGGTCCCCGTGCGCGGATAGACGGCCTTGACGGCGAACCCCGCCCTTTCCGCCGCGGCGACGATCTCCTCCTGCGTACAGGCCGAGGCGATGTCGAAGTCGGACTTCTCCGTGACGGGCAGGCCGCGGAGAAAGTCCCGCACGCACCCCCCGACGAGGTAGAGCGGTTTCGGGCACCCCTTTGCGAGCTCGATGAAATTTTGCGGAAGAACGCGCTGCATGCCTCTATTATAGCAGATCCGCAGAGAATTGTCAAATGTTTGTTTGCCTATGACGGCCTCTTTTCGGCGGCGCCCCGCGTCATTCTGAGCCACGAGGCTCATAGAGAGTACGGGGGGCAATTCCGAAGAATCTCGCGGGGCGTCTACGAACTATGTGCGGCGAGATGCTTCGGACTAACGGCCGTAGACTGCGTTCTCTCTTCCGTGGCTCAGCATGACGCCGCACCGCTTTGTCTCTTCGCAGAAAAGAGAACCAAAGAGGACATAGACAAAATTTTGCGGAAATTTTGCGTTCTCCCTTGCAAAAGGGCGCGTTTTATTGTATCATAGATGAGAGGAAATACCAAAGCTATGTTTCATTTGGTCGTCAATCCGAATACAAAAAAGAGCGAAGGGGTGCTCGCCGCCGCAACGGCGCGGCTGAAAGAGGCGGGCGCGGAATTCGACGTCTACCGCTCCGAACAGCAGGGAGACATCACCGCCGCGGTCGCCCGTCTCACGGCGGAGGGGGAGAACACCATTCTCGCCGTCGGCGGGGACGGGACGCTCAACGAGGCGCTCACGGGCATTCAAGATCCGTCGAGAACGGTCCTCGGGCTCATTCCCGCGGGCACGGGCAACGACTTCGCCCACCGCGCCGCCATTCCCTACGGCGAGAAGGCCGTGGACCTCATTCTGCATTCCGAGCCAAAATTCACGGACTTTCTCGACTGCGGCGGGGGAAAGCGCAGCATGAACATCGCCGGGCTCGGCATCGACGTCGACATCTTGGAGCGCAGGGAGCGCAAAAAGGCGGCGGGCAAGAAGATGAGCTATTTTTCCAGCCTCATCCGTTCGCTTCTCAAATACAAACCCGTCAAGATGAGGCTGGTCGCCGACGGCAACGAGGCCGAATACTCCATTCTCATCGCGGCGGCGTGCAACGGGACGGACTTCGGCGGGGGAATTCCCATCTGCCCGCCCGCCGTCATCGACGACGGCAAGATCGACCTCATCGCCGTCGATTGTCCCAACCGTCTCGCCCTGCCCTTCTATCTCATCAAACTGATGCGCGGAAAGCTGCATAAGAGCAAAATTTATCACCATGTGCTCTGCGAGGAGGCGGACATCTACCCCGCGGGCACAAAGAGCGTGCAGCTCGACGGGGAACTGCT
>CANREK010000177.1 GCA_947629605.1 uncultured Clostridia bacterium
GGAGGCATATATGCAAAAAATCCACACCGACAAGGCACCCGCGGCGATCGGGCCGTACTCACAGGCCGTGCAATGCGGCGCACTTCTCTTCACCTCGGGGCAGATCCCCATCGACCCCGCGACGGGCGAGATCGTTTCGGGCGGCATCGAGGCACAGACCGAGCAGATCTGCAAGAACCTCAAAGCCGTGCTCGAAGCGGCGGGAACGAACTTTGAAAACGTCGTCAAGACCACCTGTTTTTTGGCAGATATGTGCGATTTTGCGGCCTTCAACGCCGTCTACGGCAAGTACTTTACGGGCAAGCCCGCACGCAGTTGCGTCGCCGTCAAAACGCTCCCCAAAAACGTCCTCGCCGAGATCGAATGCATCGCCGAACTCGTGGAATGAGGCGATTGAAACAACACCCCCTCAGTCGCGCAAGAACGGCGCGACAGCTCCCCCTCAAGGGGGCGCCAAGGGTCTGTCTTGCCCACCCCTTTGAGGGGTGGGTGTCACGCAGTGACGGAAGGGGTGTGTGCAGGAACCGCTCATTCTGAGGGGGCGTGCGGCGTCATGCTGAGCCACGGAACAAGAACGAAGTCTACGGAAGCGTGTCCGAAGCATCTCGCCGCACTATTATAGACATCGCCCCGCGAGATTCTTCGGAATTGCTCCCGTACTCTCTATGAGCCCTGCGGCTCAGAATGACGCGGGGCCGCCATTTTTCATTTTTAATTTTTCATTTTCAATTTCCCAAAGGGGGTCTATATGAAAAAAGCCATCTCATGTCTCTGTGCGGCGCTCTTCGGGGTCCTCCTCGGCGGAGCGCTTTTGCCTGCCCCGAAAAGGGCCGCGGCGGCCACTACGGCGACGGGTCTTTCCGACACCTACCAAGCGGAGACGGCCCTCGTCGATCCTCCCACCGTGGTCTATGACGTGGCGTCGGGCTCCGCGCTCGAAACGCTGTTTGCCTCTCTCACGGGCATGCGGCCGGGGAACGCCATTCTGCATGTAAATGCCGCGGGCGAAGTCGTGGATCGGTACGGCGACGTCATCGGCGACCTCGGGGAAACCGTCGCGCGGATCAAACGCACGGTCATTCCCGTGCTCGCCGTCGATTCGCAGGAAGCGGCCGACGCGGCGGCAAACTTCGTCAAGGAGAGCGGCCTCGTCGATACGGCGGTGCTCTCCGAGGACCCCGCCCTCGTAAAATCGGTGCGGGAAGCCTGCCCGAAAATCCGCGGCATCGTGTATTTTCGCGACATGGGTGCGGAAAAACCCTATACTCTGTTGAAAACGGCAACACTCGGCAAGGCGGGCGTCGTCATGCTCGACCGTGAGGCCGCGACCTATGAGACGGTCACTTACCTGCAAGCCCGTTTCAAGACGGTCTGGGCGGTCTCCGAGGATGAATTCGGCGACTATGCCGCCATTGCAAGCGGGGCCGCGGGCGTCGTCACCGAGGATTTTTTCGCCACTTATGATGCGATTTCGAGCTTCACGGAGACAACTTACGCACGGATGCCCTTCAACGTCGCCCACCGCGGTCTCCCGACTTCCCACCATGAAAATTCGGTGAGCGGAACGCGGGCCGCCATTGAGGCGGGCGCGACCCATGTGGAACTCGACGGAAAACTGACGACAGACGGCGAGATCGTCATGATGCACGACGACGCCATCGACCGCACGACGGATGGCACGGGGAATATCGAGAGCATGACCCTCGCCGAGGCCAAGACACACCTGCTCGACATGTACGGCGAAAAGGAGGAGATCCCCACGCTCAAAGAGATCCTTCCCCTCTTTGAAACCGGCGACGCCGTGCTCGTCTTTGAGATCAAGACCAACAACACGGCGCTCGTCTCCCGCCTCAAAGAGATCCTCGACGAGACGGATTTTTACGAACACATCGTCGTCATCGCTTTCGGCTACCCCAATCTCGCCGAGATGCAAAAAGTTCTGCCCGAAGTCCCCATCGCCGACCTCAACAGTTACAGCGAGAAGAACTTCGCCGAAAAGCTCCCGACGCTCGGGGAATACAACTGCGCCATCAGCACGAGCGGTTCCAAGACGAAGGAATTCAACGAGAAATATCTCCGCGACAGGGGGATCCTCGGCTGGTATTGGACACAGGAGACGGAGACCGCCGTCGATGAGGCGTTTGAGAACGGCCTCGTCGGCCTCACGAACAACGTCGGCGCCTATTTCGGCGGAAAAAACCACACTTATCGCGTGGTTTTTGGCAGTCGGTCCCCCGAAACGGGTCCCCTCTCCGTCGGGTCGGAGATCCCCGTTTTGGCCGTAAAATACGACGGAACGACCGTCGAGGGAACGGGAGAAGTGGTCCGTCTCGAAGAGAGAAAGAACTCCTCGGACCCCCGCGACCCTGGCTACTACGAGGTCATCGCAAAGTACGTCTCGGGAGACATGACCTACTACACGCCCGCGTTCATCGTCACAAAGAATGTAGAGATTACGGCGAAAAAGGGGTGTCACGCCTCCGTCGCCCTCCCCTCGCTCGCGCTCGGCGCCCTGCTCTCCGCCGCCCTCGTGCTCGTATGGAAAAAAATTAAGAATTGAGCGCTCTTCGCTCATGCCGAGCCCCAACCGCTCATTCTGAGGGAGCGTGCGGCGTCATGCTGAGCAGCGGAAGAGGGAACACAGTCTGCGCGAGTAAGTCCGAAGCATCTCGCCGCACATTTCTAC
>CANREK010000178.1 GCA_947629605.1 uncultured Clostridia bacterium
CCACGGGGCTCATAGAGAGTACGGGGGCAATTCCGCCCCGTGCGCATTCTATTCACATCTAAGCACGGCACGAGCGCCGCTCTTGGCGCGAAGTTAGAATCTCGCGGGGCAATTACGGACCATTCTAAATGCGTCATCCTGCCCCGCCCGCATTCTATTCACGTCTAAGGGCGGCACGAGCGCCCAAAGGCGCGAAGTAGCCGACGCGCCCTTGCGTCGTGTCGAAGGATCCGCCTTATTTGCTGCGGTGATGGTTCGACTCCGCCCTACGGGCTCCGCTCACCATGACGCATTTGTATGGTGCCGTAGAATGTACGGCGAGATGCTTCGGACACACTCTCGTAGACTGCGTTTGTGCTTTGCGGCACGGCACTCGCCGCACGCGAACGCGTTGTCCCCACGAAGTGGCACAGTCAAGAGCCTCAAATCTCTTTCATCTTGGCGAATTCGAGGAAGATCTTGGCGGTGACAAAGGCGTCGTCAAAGGCGCGGTGGTGGTTGAAGGTGAAGCCGAACTTTTCGGCAAGGGTGTCGAGCTTGTGGTTGGAGAGCATGGGAAGGAGCTCCTGCGCGAGGAGAAGCGTGTCGTGGAGACGGTGCTCAAAGAGATACCCCTCCTTCTCGCCGTAGTTGCGGATGAACTTGAAGTCAAACCCGAGCCCGTTGTGGGCGACGAGCTCCGCCCCCGCACAGAATTTGTAGAAATCGGCGATGACGTCGGAGATGTTCGGTGCGCCGACGAGCATGTCGTCGGTGATGCCCGTGAGGCGCACGATCTCGTCGGGAAGTTTCGTGGGACAGGCGACGAACGTGGAAAAGCGCTCGGTGATCTTTCCGCCGACGATCTTGACGGCGCCGACTTCGATGATCCTGTCCATCGTGCCGCCGACGGCATTCATGTTGAGGCCCGTCGTCTCCAAGTCGACGACGACAAAGTCCCGCTTTTTGAAGGCATCGGACAGGGTGTCGCGGTCGAAGAGGCCGCCCTGCACCATGTTGACCTCGGGCACGGGAAAGACGGCGCGGTAGTTTGCGGGAACGGGGCGGGAGGGCCGCGCTTCGGGCACAAAACCCGCAGGGGGGGTGCCGAAATCGACAAATTTTGCCTTAAAGGAAAGGGAGCCGTTCCAAAGTTCGTTGTCGCCCGTGATCACGATGCTGTCCCCCGTTTTGAGGGCGCGGATCTTTTCGAGCGTCGCCTTTTTGGGGAAGTAGGAAGCGCGGACAGAGGCGGTCCCGTCGGAGACCGTCAGAGAGAACCACGGCTTGCCCGTTTTGGTCTGCCGCTCGTCGCAAAAAACGATGTTCCCGCAGAGGCTGATGTTCTGTGCTTCCTGCTTCAAATCTGCAACATATAGCGCGGTTTTCGGCTCTGCGCCATCGATCACCTCGTAGTTTTCAATGGCAAACGTGCGCGGCGGAAGGATGCGTTCGGCGGGCGGGAGAGCGCTCTCTTCGATGTCCCCTCTCTCCCTCTTTTCAAAGCGGAATTCCCCGTACCATGCGCCGCAAAAGGAGCGTTCCAGCGCCTCATGCAGGGCATCGAGAACGCCGTCGGAGAGGAGCTGCGCCCTGTCATTCTCCCCGATCGGAATAAAGAACCGTCCCCCGTTTTTGTCGGTGACGACCTCGATCTCCTCGGGGGAGATGAACGCGGCGACCGCGGGAAAGCGGCCCTTCAAGAAATCGGAGACGACCTTTCTCACCCCCGCCGCATCGGGAACGGACTTTAAGAGCTTGACCTCGGCGCGGTACCCTGCGGGCGTGTAGCGGGAAGCGACGCTCTGCGCATAGGCGGCGTCATCCTGCGTGTAGGTGCGGTCGGTGATGATGTGGAAGGTCACAACTTTCCCCTCCACAACGATACGATTGAGCACCGCCCTCTCCAAATTTTCTCTCTCCCGAAGGTCCTGTAAAAATTGTTTGCTTCTCATTGTAAAAGTTCCTCAAAGCGTGCAAAAAATCTCTCTTCGGCCTCTGCGGCGGGCACCCGTTCCATGGTGCCGTCGCGGGAAAAGAGGATGCAATACTCTTTCCCGCCCGCGATGCCGAGGTCGGCATCCTTGGCCTCCCCGGGGCCGTTGACGACGCACCCCATGACGGCAACTTTCAACGATTTTTTGACACTTATAGCGCGATTTCTCACTTTTGCGGCGAGCCCCGTGCAGTCGTACATGCACCTTCCGCAGGTCGGGCAGGAGACGACTTCCACAAAGTTTTTTTCGAGCCCGCATGCACGCAGGATGTCGTGCGCGGCGACCACTTCCTTGACGGGATCGTCGGACAGGGACACGCGGATGGTGTCACCGATGCCCTTTAAGAGAAGGGAGCCGATGCCGACGGCGCTCTTGGTGAGGGCGAAGTCTCCCCCGCCCGCCTCGGTGACGCCCACATGCAGCGGATAGCCGGTGCGGGTTGCGAGAAGTTCATAGGCCTCGACGGTGAGCGGCACGTCGGAGGCCTTGACGGAGATGACGATATCCTCTACGCCGTGCTTTTCGAACATCGAGACGTTCCAAAGGGCGCTCTCGACGAGGGCCCTTGCACTGCGGCCGTACTTTTCATAGAAATGGGGTTCGATACTGCCCGTATTCGACCCCACGCGCACGGGGATATGATGTGCCTTTAAGGCGTCTGCGACGAGGGAAATTTCCCTCTCCCCTCCGATGTTGCCGGGATTGACG
>CANREK010000179.1 GCA_947629605.1 uncultured Clostridia bacterium
ACACCTACACCTTCCCCATGTCTCTTGTCGGGAATTGGGCGGCACAGGGCGGCGAACCGCTGACATTCAATGAAAACGGTTTCCTTCTCGGTATCAGTCAAGGCATCGTGACGGCATATAGCGCGGCGTCAAACGAGTATCAGATTCTGGTTGCGGGCGCGACGTATTCGCTCACATACAGTATGGCTACCGCGAGCGTCACATTGAAGAACTCCGACGGCGGGACACTCGTCTATGCAAAGGAAAAGGAGCTTGACGCCGTAAAGGGTGTTCCACAGTTCAAAGGTCAATATAAAACGCCCGACGGGTTGCATTTGGTTGAAGTCACCGAGGACGGGAAATTCTACTTCGATGAAACGGAATGCACGTTGCGACCCGCCGATTCCACGGGAACAATGCCGAATAGTTTCACCACCAACATGAACGGCAAAACCTTCAACGTCGAGTTCTATAAGAGCTTCTTGGAAGGCGATGACTATATCACGCATTGCTGGGTGTATCACAGCATTTATGAGGACACGGACAACTACACGCTGTACGCGCCTTTGCGTTATCAAGTCATTCTTCATGGAGAGGGCGGAACGCTCGAACAAACGCCGATCCATGAGGATAATCTCTATTGGATGGGCATAAGAATCACCGCCTCGGTTACCCCCAAAGAAGGCTATGAGTTTGATACGATAATGATAAACGGAAGCCCGATAACGTTCCGTACTCCCGAAAGTAGGAGAAAAACTCAAACCTTTAATTTCAATATTACTGCACAAGCATATGAGCTTTACGGTCTCCGTTACATTGCTGAATGTACATTCCGTTTGATCGACACTGAAACCGATACCGATACAGAAACCGTCAATACGGAAGGAACTTCCAACCATGAGACTGTGATTTTCAGTGATGCACAAAACGTTAAATGCTTACCTCGTAAAAAGACGATATAAGCAGACAAAGAGTGAGACACGACATACAAAAAAACGGCTTCCGAGGAAGCCGTTTTTTGCAACATATGTGCGATTATTTGTCGTAATTGACGATGGCGGAGAAGGTGTCGGGTTTCAGCGAAGCGCCGCCGATGAGGCCGCCGTCGATCTCGGGCTGGGCCATGAGTTCCTTGGCGTTGCCGGCGTTCATAGAACCGCCGTATTGGATGCGCATGCGGCCCGCATTGCTGTGCGCATAGAGCCTCTTGACGCGCTTTCTGATATAGGCGATGGCGTCGTTGGCCTGCCGGGCCGTCGCCGTCTTGCCCGTGCCGATGGCCCAGATGGGCTCGTAGGCGATGACGAGTTTGGAGAAGTCCTCCACGCCCTTGAAGCCTTCGCGGATCTGCCTGTCGAGCACCTTTTCGGTGAGCCCGTTCTCGCGTTCCTCCAAGGATTCGCCGATGCAGACGATGGGGGTGAGCCCCGCGGCGAGGGCGGCAAGCGTGCGCTTGTTGACGGTTTCATCCGTCTCGCCGAAATACTGTCTGCGTTCGCTGTGGCCGATGATGACGTACTTCACGCCGTATTCGAGGAGCATGTTGGCGGAAATTTCGCCCGTGTATGCGCCTTTTTCTGCGAAGTGAACGTTCTGTGCGCCGAGGCGGATCTTGGAGCCGTGAATGGCCTTTTTGACGGCGGGGATGTCGATGGCGGGAACGCAGACGACGACTTCGCACTTTGCATCCTTGACGAGGGGTTTGAGCGCCTGAACGAGCGACGCCTTCTTCCGCAGTGTTGTTCATTTTCCAGTTTCCTGCAATGATGGGTTTTCTCATAGTTTTCTCCTGATTGATTTTGTGGTTGAGATGAAAGTGACACCCCCTCAGTCACGCAAGGGCGCGTGACAGCTCCCCCTCAAGGGGGAGCCAAGACTGACTTGCCCACCCCTTGAGGGGTGGGTGCCCCGTAGGGGCGGAAGGGGTGTATGCGGCGGCATCCGCCGCCGCGCTCATGCTGAACGCATGTGAAGCATCCCATTAGACCCACGGAGCATAATGTTTCTCCGCCCGTTTGCTGGGATTCTTCGGGCTACGCCCTCAGAATGAGCACAAAGTGCTCAATTCTTTTCATTCAAACATGCGATGCCCGGGAGGACTTTGCCTTCGAAGAGTTCAAGCGAAGCGCCGCCGCCCGTGGAGATGTGCGTGATCTTGTCCGCATAGCCGAGCTGGGTGCAAGCAGCCGCCGAATCGCCGCCGCCGACGATCGTGGTCGCGCCCTTGGCATCGGCAAGCGCCTGTGCCACGGCGTTGGTGCCCGCCGCGAGGATGGGATTCTCGAACACGCCCATGGGGCCGTTCCAGATGACCGTCTTTGCGCTCTTGACCTTTTCGGCAAAGAGAGCGCGGGTCTTTTCGCCGATGTCGAGCCCCATCTTGTCCGCGGGGATCTCGTGCGAGGAGACGGTCTCGATCTCGACGGGAGCGTCGATGGGATCGGGGAAGGCGGCCGTCACGACGGTGTCGACGGGGAGAAGGAGTTCCTTGCCCTCCGCCTTGGCCTTTGCGATCATTTCCTTGCAGTAGTCGAGCTTTTCGTCGTCGACAAGGGAAGTCCCGACTTCATATCCCTGCGCTTTGAGGAAGGTGTAAGCCATGCCGCCGCCGATGATGAGGGTGTCGCACTTTTCGAGAAGATTGGAGATGACGCC
>CANREK010000180.1 GCA_947629605.1 uncultured Clostridia bacterium
TTTCTCCTCTTTTTTATTCTACCATACCTCTGTCTTTTTGTCATTTCTTTTTGTTCCATTTTTTTCGACCCACGTTCTTTCGGCTCAGAATGACGCGGGGGCGGTAATTGCTTCCGTGGGTTTGCTGGGATCCTTCGCTTCGCTCAGGATGAGCGGCGGGCGGACGCCGTGCCGCGTTCCGAATCGTTGTCCGTCGCGTGTCATTTTACTTGACATCCGTGCTTGCGTTCGCTATAATAGAGAGACACGATGAGGAAAGGACAAATGAAAAGATTTTTTACGAGTGAGAGCGTGACGGAAGGGCATCCCGACAAGGTCTGCGACAACATCTCCGACGCCATTTTGGATGAACTCTTAAAGCAGGATCCCTACACCCGTGCGGCGGTCGAGTGCTGTGCGGCATACAACACCCTCATGATCATGGGGGAAGTGACGACGCGGGCGAAAGTCGACTATGAAGCGGTCGCCCGTTCGGTCATTCAAAAAATCGGCTACCATGCGGGGGATTTCGCCTACGACAAGTGCGAAGTCATCACTCTCATCCACGGTCAATCGCCCGACATTGCCCTCGGCGTGGATGCATCCATGGAGAAAAAGGAGGGCGGCGAGGAAGAGGACGAGATCGGCGCGGGGGATCAAGGGCTCATGTTCGGCTACGCCTGCCGCGAGACGGAAGAGCTCATGCCGCTTCCCATCGTGCTTGCCCACAAGCTCGCCTACCGTCTTGCTGAGGTGCGAAAGAAACAGATCGTCGACTATCTCCGCCCCGACGGCAAGACGCAAGTCACCGTCGAATACGACGGAAAGACGCCCGTGCGCGTCGATACGGTGGTCATTTCCGCCCAACACAACACCAAAGTTTCGCAGGAACAGATCTATGCCGACATGAAAAAGCTCGTCGCCGAGGAAGTCATTCCCGCAGATCTTCTCGATGAAAACACCAAGTACTTCATCAACCCGACCGGGCGGTTCGAGATCGGCGGGCCGGAGGGAGACTCGGGACTGACGGGCAGGAAGATCGTCGTCGACACCTACGGCGGCAGGGCGCCGCACGGGGGCGGGTCCTTCTCGGGGAAAGATCCCACAAAAGTCGACAGGAGCGCGACCTACATGGCGCGGTACATCTGTAAAAATGTTGTCAGCGCGGGGCTCGCCGATGAGATGGAACTGCAAGTCGCCTATGCGATCGGCGTCGCGCGGCCCGTCTCGGTGTTTGTGGATACTTTCGGCACGGGAAAGAGGTCCGATGAGGAGATCGCGGAGATTGTGAAGAGGGAGTTTGACCTTCGCCCCGCGGCCATCATCGAGAAGCTCGGACTGCGCCGCCCGATCTACGGCCCGACGGCCTCCTACGGCCACTTCGGCAGGGACAGCTACCCTTGGGAGCAGGTCGACAGAGGGGACCTCAAAAAGTATTTAATTGAAAATTAAAAATGAAAAATTAAAAATTGTGGTGGGGCGAATCGGAACACGTTGCCCACCCCCCTACCCCCCTCCTCGGGAGGGGGTTCCTTTTTGCCCCCTCCATGGGAGGGGGATCAAGGGGGTGGGTCACCGCATTTACTCCGTAGGTTTGCTGGGATTCTTCGGTCGCTACGCTCCCTCAGAATGAGCGGCGAGGGATTGTGGCGCACCAAAGGCGCACGGCGGGACGCCGTGCGCTCATGCTGAGCGAACGCGAAGGCCGTTAGACCCACGGAGCAACTGATTCCGTAGGTTTGCTGGGATTCTTCGGCTTCGCCTCAGAATGAGCGGCCGCCCGTTTGCCGGGATTCTTCGGCTTCGCCTCAGAATGAGCGGGGCGGCAGATGGCGCCCGCGCGCCCGCAAGGGCGCGCGGGCGCTCAATATGTTTTTTTTGTGAAATAAAAAATAGACGGGCGGAAAAGTTGACGCCCTCTTTCTAATATGATATAATATCCAAGATAAGCGTAAATTCCTCGGAGTTTGCGCCCTTTTATTCGGTTTTTACGTTGTTTGGAGGTGATTGTTTGCTCAAAACACTTGCAAAATGTATCAGAGAGTACAAGGTTTCCACCATACTCTCGCCCATCTTCGTCACCTTTGAGGTCATTCTCGAATGTCTCATTCCCTTTGCCATCACCCTTCTCGGGGAAGCCATCGGGAGCGGCGCGGGGCTGTGGGCGATCGGTGCGGACGTCACATTGCGGACCCTCGGCGTCGGACAGTATGCGCTCATTCTCGTGGGAATGGCCATTCTCTCGCTCATCTGCGGGGCGGCGGCGGGAGCTTTTTGCGCAAAGGCATCCTGCGGATTCGCCAAAAACGTCAGACAGGATCTCTACTACAAGGTACAGGAATTCTCCTTTGAGAACATCGACAAGTTCTCCACGCCCTCCCTCGTCACCCGCATGACGACGGACGTCAACAACGTGCAGATGGCGTTCATGATGATCATCCGCGTGGCGGTAAGAAGTCCCATGATGATGATCTTCTCCGTCGTGATGGCGTTTGTGATGGGGGGGAGTCTCGCTTGGATCTTTGTCGCGGTCATCTTCCCGCTTGCGGCCATCCTCTTCTTTATCATGTGGAGAACGATGCCGCTCTTCCGCCGCGTGTTCAAAAAGTACGATAACCTGAACGAATCGGTGCAGGAGAA
>CANREK010000181.1 GCA_947629605.1 uncultured Clostridia bacterium
CAAATGCCGACCAAGCACGGGGCTCTACCCGTGCGCGAGGGTGTCACAAAGTGACGGGAGGGGTGTCATTCCAATCCCCCGCCGCAATTTTTCATTTTTAATTTTTAATTCGTAAAAGAGCGGGTTGCCCCGCTCTTTGTTTTACTCCAACGATAACAGATAGTAGTAGACGGGCTGGCCGCCGTAATGGTAGTCGACGTCGAAGTCGGGGAACGCCTCCTGCACCTTTTCGGTGAGCGCCGCCGCCTCTTCCTCCTTGACATCCTGCCCGTAGTAGAGGGTGATGACCTCGTGCGATTCGTCCTTTAACCTGTCGATGAGCTTTAACACCGTCTCCTCGATGTCGTTGCTCTTGGAGAGGATCTTTTTG
Organism: uncultured Clostridia bacterium; assembly: GCA_947629605.1. Lineage (GTDB taxonomy): Bacteria > Bacillota > Clostridia > Christensenellales > Borkfalkiaceae > Gallimonas. Next base: position 371 of record CANREK010000181.1, read on the forward strand.
TCGTCAAGGCCGATGATGTCCCCTTCCTTGATGGCGAAGCCGTTGACGTTGGTCGTGCGCACGGCGTGGGTGACGCTGCCCGCGCGGACATTGTCGAGCGCGTGGATCATGTTGGTCTTGTTCTCCTCTGCCGAGGCCTCGGGGTCGAACGCGAGCGCGGCCGCAAAGCCTTGGGGGACATTCTTGGTCGGAATGACGTGGATGGTCCTGTTTTCGACGAGCGCCTTGGCCTGTTCCGCCGCGAGAATGATATTTTTATTGTTGGGGAAGATAAATACGTTTTCGGCATTGATCTTCTGCACCGCCGTCGCAATGTCGGACGCGGAAGGATTCATCGTCTGCCCGCCCTCGATGACGCGGTCGATGAAGAGATCCTTGAAGATATCCGCAAGGCCCTGCCCCGTGCAGATGGCGAGCATGCCTTGGTCCTTTTTCTCGGCGGCGATCTTGGCCTTTAACGCCCTGTTCTCTTCGAGCATGTTCTCGATCTTGATCCTGTCGAGTTCGCCGAGCTCCAAGGCATAGGTGAGCGCGACGCCCGGGGTGTTCGTATGCACATGGACTTTGATCATTTCGAGGTCGCCGATGCAGATGACGGAGTCGCCGATGCCCATGAGGCTCTCTTTGAGCTTATCGATGTCGGCAAGCGTCGTGCTCTTTTTGAGGTTGATGACGAAGAACTCCGTGCAATAGGCAAATTGGATGTCGCCGAGGTCCATGTTGATGATCTCGGAATTGTCGCCGAACACGTCGTCGGGGTTCTGCTGCATGGCCTCGGTGGGAACTTCGGATGCGATCTCTTCCCCCATGAGCGCCGCCTGGAACCCGCGCATGATGGTCATGAGGCCGACGCCGCCCGAGTCGACGACGCCCGCCTTTTTGAGCACGGGCAGAAGTTCGGGCGTCTTGGCGAGCGCCCTGTCCCCTTCCTCGATGACGGCGGGGAGGAAGGTCTCGAAATCGCGGAATTTCCCCGCATTCTTGGCGGCGAACTCACTCATCATGCGCACGACGGTGAGAATGGTGCCTTCCTTGGGAATGGAGACGGCGTTATAGGCGACTTTGGTGCCCGCTTCGAGGGCCCTTGCAAAGGTCTTGGTGTCGACCTCGGGCTTGCTGTCGCGAAGCACCGAGCAGATGCCGCGGAAGATCTGCGACAAAATGACGCCCGAATTGCCTCTCGCGCCCTTCAAAGCGCCCTTGGAGATGCAATCGCACACCTCGGGAAAGACATTGCTTGTGCAGTTGGACAATTCCTTGATCGCCGACTGCATGGTAAGCGACATATTTGTGCCGGTATCGCCGTCGGGCACGGGGAACACGTTGAGCGCGTCGACCTTTGCCCGGTTGATGTCGAGCTGTTTGGCTCCGACAAGAACCATTTTACGGAATATGGCGCAGTTGATGGTTTTCTGCATGAAAAATTTCTCCTGATTGAACGGAAGCGGGCCTTACAGTTTGAGGCCGATGACGTTGACGTTGACAGTGTCGACGATCATCCCCGTGAAGTTCTCCACTTTGTACTTGATGGATTCCTTCAAGGATTCGGCGACGGCCTCGATGGAGACACCGTATTTGATAAGGACATAGACGTCGATAAAAATACGGTTGCCTTGGGTCGTCACTTTGACGCCCTTGCCGCCCGCATCCTTCTTGAGAAGCTCGGCAAGCGTATCCGAAAAGCGGTGGGACACCGTATCGACGATCCCGTAACTCTCGACGGCAGCCTGAGCCGCGACCTTGGCGATCGCAAGGTCGGAGATGGAAATTTTTCCGTAAGCGTTGCTCGTGCTGACAGACATACTTGCTCCTTTGAACTTTACTCTTCCCTATTTTATCCTATTATCCCTGTTTTTGCAAGCAATATCGGTAATTTTTTCGGAAATCGCAAAAATTTTTTCGGAAAATGCCGCTGTTTTTTATTGCTTTTTCGCCATTTCTTTGGTATGATATATAAGGTTCCAAGTCAAGGGAACGAATATCGATCCGGAAATACCCATGGAGGTGGAGATATGTCGAGAGTATGCAGTATCTGCGGAAAGGGCCAGACGTCGGGAAACAACGTCAGCCACTCCAACCGTAAAACGAGGAGAACTTTTAAGGCGAACGTGCAAAAGGTTTCCTTTGTACAGGATGGCAAGGTGGAAAACGGCTACGTCTGCGCAAGATGCCTCAAAAGCGGCAAGGTAGACAGAGTTTAAGCAAAAAACGCAGAGAGCGGACCCTCGGGCCCGCTCTTTTTTTAATG
>CANREK010000182.1 GCA_947629605.1 uncultured Clostridia bacterium
CCGCCGATGCTGTCGAGAAGGCGGAGCTGGTTGCTCTCCTTCAATAAATAGAAATGCTCGCTCTGCCCGTGGACATCCACAAGGAGCGAGGTGATGCGCCTGAGCATGGCTGCGGTGATGGGAGCGCCGTTGACTTTCAGCGTCCCCCGCCCGTCGGCCGTGAGTTTTCTCGTGAGCACGAGCGTATCTTCCGCTTCGAGATCCATCTCACGGAGAAGAGCAAAAACGGCGGGATCTTCCACAAAAAATTCCGCGCGGACCAGACATTCGCTCTCTCCGTAGCGCACCATGCCCTTGTCGGCCTTGGCGCCCAAGACGAAGTCGATACATTCCAAAATGACGGATTTCCCCGCGCCTGTCTCGCCCGAGAGGACATTGAGCCCCTCGGAGAATTCAAGGTCGGCACGCTCGATGAGCGCAACGTTGCGGATAGAAAGACTTTTCAACATAACTTTTTATGCTTTGAGAATGGCGTTGAGGCGTTCCGTGACGACCTTGGTCTCTTCGCTGTTTTCGCAGATGATGAGCACCGTATCGTCTCCCGAAATGCACCCGATCACTTCACGGTATTCCAAATGGTCGATGACGACGCCCGCATTGGCGCCGTTGCCGTTCAGTGTCTTGACGACGATGAGATTGTTCACCGCGCGGATGGCGACGACGCAGGTCTGGAAGAGCGCACGCATCTTTTCGGAAAGGCCGCTCTCCTTTTCGGTCATCGAGGCATAGCGGAAACGCTTTTGGACCCCCTTGACCTTGAAGAGATGGAGTTCCTTGATGTCGCGGGAGACAGTTGCCTGTGTCACCGAAAAATTGCGTGCCGCGAGCTGTTCACAGAGCTCTTCCTGCGTCTCGATCTCCATCTGTTCGATGATTTCGAGGATCTTGGTGTGTCTTGCGTTCCTTAACATTTTTCATTCCCTCTCAGTTGATTTTTTCCGTAATTCGGAGAAGATGGCTCTTTTTGTCTCTCGTGAGAAACGTCGCACAGCGTGCGGCCTTTCTGACACGGACCGTGTCGCCCGCCGAAACGTTTCCGCAGAACTTTCCGTCGCCGTAGAGGAGCAGGGTGTGCCCCGCGGGGATCGTGAAGGAGAGTGTAGCGGAATCGGGATAGACGATGGGTCGGCTCTTCATTGAGAAAGCGCAGACGGGCGTGAGCAGAAACGTGTCGCATTCGGGCATGAGAATGCTCCCGCCCGCGGACAGCGAATACGCCGTGGACCCCGTGGGCGTTGCGACGATAATGCCGTCCGCCGCGATCTCTCCCGCATCGCTGCCGTCGATGCAGACGCCGATCTTTGCGACTTTGTTCTCCTCCTGCGGTGAAACACCGCGCAGCAGCGAACATTCGTTGAGGCAGACGGTCTTTTTGCCGTTGAGTTCGACTTCGAGCATGGAGCGATCCACGCTGTCACAGGATGCGGAGAGCGCAAGGGCGACGATGCCGTCCGTTTCCCCCCTGTTGAACTCCGTCAAAAAACCCGTGTGGCCGTAATTGACGCCAAAGAGCGGAATTTTGAACTCGGCCGCACGCAGCGCCGCACGGAGCACCGTCCCGTCGCCGCCGAGCACGATGAGCCTGTCGATGCCAAAGATGTCCTCTTCGCGGTCAAGCAGCACGGCATCTGCGCCCCCCTTGCGAAGCGCGGAAAGCAGCAGAGCGGCGTCATTCGGATCGGTCTGTATTTTATTCAAAAAAATGCCTATCTTCATGCCGATAGACATTATACAACATAAAACGCATAATTGCAAGCATTTGATGAATAAATGCAAAAAATTTTTTCACAAAAGCGGTCAAGGCAGACGGCCGAAGTCGGCGGTGCGTCGCACAAATTCGGAAACGGAGAGCGACGTTCCCCCCTTTTGAAGGCTTACGATGTATTCCACGTTCTTTTTGGGGCGAATGGGCGCATTGACGATGTCCATGGCGGCAAATCCGAGCCCGACGGCAAAGGCATGGAATTCCGCAAGCAGTTTTGCGTGGAGATGCACGGGCAGGATGCCGCTCTTGCCGATGCCCTTCCCCTCGCACTCGAATTGAGGCTTGAAGAGTACAAACGCCCGCCCGCGTTCCGAGAGAATGTCTTTCACCGCGGGAAGGACCAACCGAAGGGAAATAAAACTCAGATCTGCCGTGACGACGTCGATCGGCTCGGGAAAATCTTCCCGATGAAGGTATCGGGCGTTGGTCTCATCCATGACGACGACACGGGGATCGGCGGCAAGGCGGGCGTCGAGCTGGCTTTTCCCGACATCGACGCAGTAGACTTTCTCCGCGCCGTGCTGTAAGAGACAGTCGCAAAACCCGCCGTTGCTTGCCGCAGACGGCACCCTTGACGTCGGCCCCGAAGCAGGATATGCCCCTTTCGAGCTTAAAACCGCCGTTCGAGACGAAGGAAACCGCCTCGGAAAGAAAGACAAATTCATCCCCGTCCCCGACTTCATCCTTGGGAGAGATCGGGACCCCGCGACGTAAAACGAGCCCCCGCAGGAGAGCCTCTTGGGCCTTGGTGCGGGAGCCGTATTTTTCCGCAAAAAACTTATCTGCACGCATATTTCATGAGT
>CANREK010000183.1 GCA_947629605.1 uncultured Clostridia bacterium
CAAGACTTCCTGCGACTGCGGTTGCGGTTGCGGCGGAAACTGTGCCGCTTGCCACGGTCATACCAAGGACACCAAGTCCAAACAATAGGTCTATCCAATCTCCATAAATCTTGAAACCGCCGCGGTTCTCCGCGGCGATTTCAGTGTGGGTTCGCCCGTTTGCTGGGATGGGCCTTCGGCTACGCTCAGGGTCAGCATAAGCGCACGGCGGCACGCCGTGCGCCTTTGTCGCCGCACGCGAACGCGGTGACCCACCCCCTTGATCCCCCTCCCATGGAGGGGGCAAAAAGGAACCCCCTCCGAGGAGGGGGGTAGGGGGGTGGGCAACGTGTTCTAATTGCCCCGCCACAATTTTTAATTTTTAATTTTTCATTTTTCATTCAAACGCTCCTCCTTCGAGGGGGCGTTTGTGTCATTTTCCCCGCTATCCCTCAAAATCCGACAGCCAAATCCGTAAAACGCCACTTCTCCTATGATACAATCGATCAAGCGAGAGAAGGGGGAGCCCAATGGCAAGAAAAATCGTTGTGACATCGGGAAAGGGGGGCGTCGGCAAGACGACGGTCTCCTGCAATCTTGCCGTGCATCTCGCCGAAAAGGGCAAGCGCGTCATCGTCTGCGACCTCGATTTCGGGCTCAACAACGTCGATGTCGTGCTCGGCATCGAACATCTCGCCCTCTACGACATCACCGACGCCATCGAGGGCCGCTGCCGCCCCCGTCAGACGCTCATACGTCACCCCCGCTACCCGACGCTCTTCGCCCTCGCAAGCAACCGCGTGAGCGAACGCTATGTCTCCCCGCAGGCGGTCCGTCTCATTCTCGAATCGCTCTCGCCGCAGTTCGATTTCATCCTCATCGACTCTCCCGCGGGCATCGAGGACGGCTTTCACCGCGCCGCGGCCTGTGCCGATGAGGCCATTCTCGTCACTTCGCCGCATCTCTCCGCCATGCGCGATGCCGACAGGGTCGCGGGGCTCTTAAAGAGCTACCGTTTCGACCGCGTGGGGCTCGTCGTCAACAGGACGCGGAAAGATCTCGTGCGGAAGGGGGAAGTGTTGAGCCCCGACGAGATCGCAAAGGCGCTCTCGCTCCCTCTCTACATCAGCATTCCCGAGGAGGACAAGTTCTTTCTCGAAAACGTCAGTCCGAGATCCCGCGCCTACAAGGCGCTCACGGAGCTCATCATAGAGCTTCCCTTTCGCGAAACCAAGAGGAAAAAAGGATGAAAGAAGAGGACAAAAAACGGCTTACCCGCCTCATCGAACAGGACAGAGACGGCCTCAACAGCGAGAGCAAGGCAGAGGCGCAGAGGGCCTTTACGCACGTCGCAAGTGAATTTTTCGAGCTCTCGGGCGGCGTCGAGCTCACCGTGACCAAGGAGAGGCGGGGATTCGACGTCACACTGCATTTTAAGGCCGACCGCGCCAAAAATTTTAACTCGATTCTTTGAAATTATTGTTGACAAAGTGACCGAAGCATGGTATACTTTGCTTAGAACAGGCAGGGGAGAGTGTCTGTTACTTTTTTCCGAGGTTTTTTTGCTATGCGTCAATTTGTCATTGTGACCGACACGGCCAGCGATCTCCCCGACAGCTACTATTCCCGGCACGACGTTATCCCGATCCGTCTCGGGTTTACGATGGACGGCGTCACCTACGAGGGCGAGGACGGACCCCATCTCGACGTCAAGGAGTTCTACAAGAGGCTCCGCGGCGGCTCCATGCCCACGACCTTTCAAGTGACCCCCGATCAGGCCGAAAAAGTCATGTCCGCCCTTGCGGAAGAGGGGCACGATGTCCTCGCCATTGCCTTTTCGTCGGGACTTTCGGGCACCTACGAGAGCTACATCACCGCCGCCAAACGGGTGGAAGAGAAATATCCCGCGCGGAAGGTCGCCGTCGTCGACTCTCTCTGCGCCTCGCTCGGACAGGGGCTCCTCGTCGACTATGTCGTCAAAAAAGCGGACACGGGTGCGGGTTTAGAGGAAACACGCGCCTATGCCGAGGACTTGAAGCTCCACATCTGCCACATCTTTACGGTGGAAGATCTCTTCCACTTGAAGCGGGGCGGAAGGGTCAGCGCGGGCACCGCCATCGTGGGGACGCTTCTCAACATCAAGCCCGTTCTCCACGTCGACGACGCGGGGCACCTCATTCCGATCGGCAAGACGATGGGGCGCAAGAAGTCCATCACCGCCCTTGTCGACAGAATGGCGGAGCTCAACATCACGACGGACGACGAGCCCATCTTCATCTCCCACGGCGACTGCCCCAATGATGTGGAACTGCTCATCACGCTCCTCAAAAAGAAGTTCGGCGAGAGGGAGATCTTCGTCAACGACATCGGCAGTGTCATCGGAACCCACTCGGGCGCGGGCACGCTCGCGGTCTTTTTCCGCGGAAGCCACAGATAATATTTTCGAATTTGCGTCGGCGCTTCCTCCGAAGCGCCGATTTTCTTATAATTAAAAATTAAAAATTAAAAATGAAAAATTGCGGTGAAGTATACCCCCTCCATGGGAGGGGGTAGGGGGTGGGCAACGCTTTAC
>CANREK010000184.1 GCA_947629605.1 uncultured Clostridia bacterium
CAGGATGACGCTATTTAGAACGGTGCCGTAGAATGTGCGGCGAGATGCTTCGGACATTCTCTCGTAGACTGCGTTTATAGTCCGCCGCTCAGCATGACGCCGCACTGTCCTTTCCCGGATAGGGGGCAAACACCCCCAATCGAAATTCCAAAAATCGGCCGTGTACATAGTACTATGTCAGACATAATACTGTGTTAAAAGGCCTATATTGAACTGAAATTTGCAAATTTTTTCGATTTGCGGGCAAAAATTCGGTTGACAAAATTTTTCAAAAAGAATAGAATAAAGGTACAATGTGTTGCTTGTAAGGGGCGTAAATCCGATTGGATCTGCGCCCCTTTTCTTTGTGCAAAAAGGAGTTTTTTATGGAAGAAAAGGGCAATAAAATGTCGGCCGCACCCGTCTGCGGGCTCATTTGGAAGATGGGGCTCCCCATGATCGTATCTATGGTCCTGCAAGCCGTCTACAACATCGTCGATACGGCCTTTGTCATCAACATGGGAGAGGAAGGTGTCGCGGGCAATCTTGCGCTCACCTTTGCCTTTCCCATCCAACTTCTCATCATTGCCGTCGGCGTGGGGACGGGCGTAGGGATCAACGCGCTTCTTTCCAAGTCCTTGGGCGAAGGAAATCGGGCAAAAGCCGACAAAACGGTGGGCAACGGTATCTTTTTGGGTCTCTTGATTTATGTCGTGTTCCTCCTGTTCGGCCTGTTCGGTTCACGGGCTTTTATTTCCATGCAGGCCCGTGGCGACGGGCTCGTGACGGAGGTTGGGACGGAGTATCTCACAATTTGCACGACCTGTTCCTTCGGCGCGATCGGGTTTACCATCTACGAACGCTTTCTCCAAAGCACGGGAAAGACGCTGTTTTCCACGATCGCACAAATTTCGGGCGCCGCGGCGAACATCATACTCGATTACGTCTTTATTTATCCGCTCGGGTGGGGCGTTGCGGGCGCCGCATGGGCGACCGTCGTCGGGCAGGTCATTTCTCTCCTCGTCGCCATGTTTTTCCACTATTTTTTCAATCATGACCTCGGCAACGGCCTCAAAAACATTGCCCCGAGTGCAAAGATCATCGGAGAAATTTACCATATCGGGCTTTCTGCGGCGCTCATGCAGGGTCTCCTCTCGGTGATGATGCTCGGCGTCAATCTCATTCTCGGAAGAACCGAACTTGCCGACCTCGTGCAGGGGAGTTTCGGCATCTATTACAAGATCATGCAGTTTGCGCTCTTTGCCTGTTTCGGGCTCTCCAACACCATTATTTCCGTTCTCTCTTACAATTTCGGTATGGGAGACACGGAGCGGTCACGCGCATGTATCAAGTGGGGGATCGTCAACACCTTGATCTCCGCTGCGACCATTACGGCCCTGTTTGAAGGCCTTGCGGGGCCGCTTGCAAGCGTGTTCGGCATGGCGAGCGGGACGGACGGAAAGGAGATCATCGAAGTTGTCACCATTGCCATCCGTATTGCGGGCATCGGGTATGTCTTTATGGGGTTCAGTATCGCCGTGCAGGGGGTGTTGCAGGCGCTCGGCTATGCCCTCATGCCGCTCATCATCTCTGCGCTTCGGCTTGCCGTCTTTGTGTTTCCCGCGGTTTGGCTCTTTACGCTCTCTCAAAACGTTGCCGAGATCGTCTGGTGGGCCTTTCCGATCGCCGAAGTCCTCACCGCCGCCGTTTCTCTGTGTTTTCTTTTCATCGCCATGCGAAAGAGGGGTATCAAGACATCATCGGATGGGAAGAACGCCCCCTTTGCGAAAAATCGCGAAAAATGCCCCGTAATCCTTGACATTCCAACAAAATGAGTTTACAATAAGGAAAGAGTAATTTTCACGGCATGGTGGACGGTATGGAAGAAAAAAATCTCATCGATATGATCGCGGAAGCGGAAGAGAAGGCGTCTTTGATCGTTGCAAAGGCGCAGGAAGAGGCCGCCGCCATTGTCACGGACGCCGAAAAGCGGGCGATGGAGATCACCAAATCCACCGAAGAGACCGCCGCAAAGCGTACGGCGGAAATTCTGCAAAAGGCGAGAAAGGATGCGGAAAGCGCCTATCAAAGGGCGATCTCCGACTGTCAAAGGGATGCCAAGGCGTATGCCGACGGCATTCTCGAACATGTGGAACCGCAGACGACTGAGATCGTCGGGAGGCTGACGAAGTGATCGCAAAGATGCGAAAACTGCAACTCGCCGCGCTCTCCTATGACAGAGACGTCATTCTCAACGCCTTGGAGCGCACGCATGCCGTCGAAGTCAAGGCGAGAGATCGGGCCGAGGACGGGGAAACAAAGTGCGTGCAGGAGCTCAGAGAGTACCTTGCAAGGCTCGAAAACGCCCTCGAAACGCTCACGGTCTATGCCGACCGCCGCGCCAAGGAGAATCATGCGGAGCCCGTCAAAGACGGCTTCGAAGTGGGGTACAGCGCCTTCATGGCCGCGGGAGCCTATCGGGACAAGGCCGAACTTCTCCTCGGGCAGCTTGCTTCCATGCAGGAGCAGATGA
>CANREK010000185.1 GCA_947629605.1 uncultured Clostridia bacterium
GTTGCGGGGGTGGGATTCGAACCTACGACCTCCGGGTTATGAGCCCGACGAGCTACCTGGCTGCTCTACCCCGCGATGAGGCTATCCCGCACGAGATAGCTTATCTATTGTAACGGAATGGCGGATATTTGTCAATCGATTTTAGAGGGAATTCCAAAATTATTTTTTTGAGCGGCCGAGAGCCGAAACTTTTTCTCATTTCCCCCTTGTCTGCCGCTAAAAAATATGCTATACTTTGAGTGGAGGAAAGCCATGATCTACAAACTCGACGCAGCGTTCAACGCCGCTCTCACGCCCAAGGAGCGGAATTTTCTCATCTGTTACTGTCTTTCCCGCGGCTCGCGGGCAACGTGTGCCACCACGACGCTTTTGCGCCCCTTCAAGCAAAAGGATCTGCGTGCGGCCTTTGCGGAGCGGGAAGAGGCAAGCCGTTCATGCATCGCGGAATGGGAGAGACGGATGCAAGAATTCGACCCCGACAACGTGCCCGACGACATTCGTGCCATGTTCGGCAGCATCCCGACGAAAGAGAATTTCACAAGCTATTGCAAGAGCCTGATCGCGCAGGAGAAGGCGGCGATGCGGGAGCTCAGACGCAGCTATATCGTCTGCGTCGATTACGCCCATATCGGGAAGTTTTGGAGGGAATTCCACGAATTTCTCGACCCCCGTGTGACGTTCGGCGATTCCAATGCCCTGCATGAGGAGTGCGATTTTTGGCTGGAAGAGGGGGAGTGCGACGATTTTCTGCATTCCTCCCTGTTGAACCCGCCCAAGGGCCGCAACGATTGGATGCACGATTGGGGGAACGTCATCTTCGGGGATATGGAGCTCGTGTATGAGGACCTCACCATCTATTATAGGGAAAACTGCATGTTAAAAACCGTCTCTCATGAGGAGATCATGCTCGTGCGGTTGGAGGAAGAACAGCTCAGGGAAATCGAGAGAACTCCGGGCGGAAAGAAGCTCGCCGAAAAGATCCGCAGCTCCGTTACGGGCGAAGAGAATTGAATTTTTGTGGAAAATAGGGGCGGCGGGCAGCGCAGGAATGCGCCGCCCGCCGCTTCGTCATACGCTCATTTTTGCCTTTTCTTGTCCCCTCCACGGGGGTGGAGCGGCGCCATTCTCCTCAACAGCCCTGCGGGCTGTGAGGGGCGCCGCGACATGAGGCGTGGCCCTCGCCGAAGGGGTTGCGGCGGTCCCTGCCGCCGCAACGGGTAGGGGGGGTGGGTCACCGCAATTGCTCCGCCCGTTTGCTGGGATTCTTCGGCCCCTGCGGGGCGCTCAGAATGAGCGGCCGGTGCTCATGCTGAACGCACGTGAAGCATCCCGTTAAACCTACGGAAGCAGCTACTCCGCCCGTTTGCTGGGATTCTTACTTCGCGCCTTAGGGCGCTCGTGCCGCCCTTCGACGCCATAAAGAACGTGCGAGCGGGGCGGTTCGCTGTGCCCCCTCAGAATGAGCGTCTGGGCCCGTGGCGCATCAAAGACGTGAAGCGGGGAATGGGGAAATCGGTCAAGCTGTGCATGGCGTATTGATTTTTCCTTCCAAATATGATATACTGTACATCGCAATGGCACTTTTCGATGCAAAAAAATATCAAAATCGGCGCATATGTGTAGCTTTTTCGGGCGGAATGGACTCCGTCTGCCTTCTGCATGTCCTCAAAACGCAGGCGGCGGAGCACAACATCGCCCTCTCTGCCGTGCACATCGAGCACGGGATCCGCGGCGAAGAGTCCCTCCGCGACATGCATTTTTGCGAAGATATGTGCGAAAAATGGGGGATCCCGCTCAAAATTGAGCGCGTCGACGTGCCCAAACTCGTGCGTGAGCAGGGCGGGAGTGTGGAAGAAGTTGCCCGCGCCGTGCGCTATAGTATTTTTCGCGAAATTCTTAAGGACGGCAAGGCCGACCTCGTCGCGACCGCCCACCACGCCGATGACGTCGCCGAGACGGTCCTCTTCCGTCTCGCCCGCGGGACAGGCCTTTCGGGGATGCGTGCAATCATGGAATATGACGGCATCGTGCGCCCTCTCCTCTCCGTTACACGCGACGAAATTGCAACATATGTTGCGAAAAATTGTCTTCTGCATGTGGAAGATTCCACCAATTCGGACGAAAATTACACCCGCAACTATATCCGTCATACAGCCCTTCCCGCCTTTGAAAAGATCCACGGGAACGCTGCAAAACATCTCGTGGAGTTCGCCTCGCTCGCCGCGGAAGAGGATGCCTTTCTCCAAGCGCTTGCGGAGAATTCTATCGTGCGTACCGAGGGGGAAGAACGGGTCCCCGTGGACCTTCCCGATGTGCTGTTCCGCCGCGCCTGCCTCAGCTGCATGCGGCAGTACGCCGTAGGCGGAGGTTATTCCCGTGCAAACATTGCCGAGATCGAAAAACTCAAACATTTGCAGAGCGGGCGACGGGTTTCCGTACCCCTGCCCGACGATTTGAAGGGCTGCGCCGCGCTCTACGCCTTCCGCGAGGGGAACGAGATCGTCTTTGATTGGTTTATTGATGGGGTGTCGCTGAATGGTCCCTATCCCTTTATTCCCAAGCCGCAGCTCTATCTCTCGCCCGCGCCCTTTGAGGTGCGGGAAGGGGAGCCCGAAGAGGGAGACCAAAAAAATCGATGGTTATGCGTCGATTTAGACGCTTTTCCCGAGGGCTGTGTCGTGCGAACGCGGGAGGAGGGGGACATGATCACGCCCTTCCGCGCCCCGCGCAAGACACTCAAAAAGTTTCTCACCGACCGCAAAATTCCCGCACGCGTCGGGCAAAAACTGCCCGTCATCGCGAGGGGGAGCGAGGTCTACGTCGTCGTCGGGGTAGAGATCGCCGACTGCGTTCAAGTGACAGACCGCACCCTCCGCCGCGGCTGGATCGGGGGGATGGGGTAGGAAAAATGAAAATGAAAAATTAAAAATGGTGGGGGGCCATGGTTTATATGTAAGCACCTCGCCCGCCCCGCGTCATTCTGAGCCCGTTGTGTTGTAGAGAGTACGGGATTCGACCCGAAGAATCTCGCGGGGCGGATAGAACGGTGCCGTAGAATGTGCGGCGAGATGCTTCGGACGCGCTTCCGTAGACTGCGTTCTCGCTCTCAGGCTCAGCATGACGCCGCACAACGGTTCCCACCCCTACCCGTTGCGGCGGCAGGGACCGCCGCAACCCCTTCGGCGGGGCCACGCCTCATGGAGCGGCGCCCCTC
>CANREK010000186.1 GCA_947629605.1 uncultured Clostridia bacterium
AAGCAAAGAAATGTTCGAAATCTCATTCCCACTTCAACGTTTCGCCGCCCAAAATGTGGATGTGCAGGTGCTTGACGGTCTGGCCCGCCGATTCGCCCTGATTGACGACGAGCCGATACCCGTCCGCAAGGCCCAAAGAGGGCGCAAGCGTCGCGATCTTGGCGAGCATGCGTCCGAGCAGGGCCTCCCGCGCCCCGTTCAGCTCCGAAAGATAGGCAAAATGCTCCTTCGGCACGCAGAGCAGGTGCACCTTTGCGATGGGCGCGATGTCCTTAAAGATGAGCATCTCCCCGTCCTCATACACCTTTGCCGACGGGATCTCTCCCGCGATGATCTTGCAGAAAATACAGTTTTCCATGTCAAATCTCCTCTATAATTTCGGCGTGAAGGCCGTCTTTTTCCCGAGTTCCGAGGCGGACACGGTAGAGCCCGCCCTCCCGCGCCTGTTCGTTGTAGACGCGCAAGTAATTTTCGGTATATCCCCCGTCCGATTCAAAGAGAGCGATCCCCTCTCTTCCCGAAAAGCGCAGAAGATACCGATCTTCCGCCTCTTCCGCCGCCTGTAACATGCGCCCCATGCGCTCCTTTTTGACGGAGGGGGGGACATCTTTCATCTTGTAGGCGACCGTCCCCTCGCGCGGGGAGAAGGGGAAGGCGTGCACCCGCGCAAAGCCCGCCTCTTTCAATATGGAAAGAGAATCCGCAAAGTCCTCCTCGGTCTCGGTGGGAAAGCCGACGATGATATCCGTCGTGATGGCGGCATCGGGGAAGTGGCGGTAGATGCGTTCGCACGCCATAAGATACTCTTCGCGCGTATAGTGGCGGTTCATGGCTTTGAGTACGGCCGTCGAGCCGCTTTGCAGGGACAGGTGGAAGTGCGGCATGACGTTCCCCGCCGCCTTCATCTGCTCCAAAAACCTCTCGGTGACGACGCCGACTTCGAGCGAACCCAATCGGATCCGCGCGGGCACGTCTTTCATGAGGAGAAGCAGTTCGCCGAGGCCGATGTCTTGGTCGTGATAGTCGGAAAGATCGATGCCCGTGAGCACGATCTCCTTGGCGGAACAGGCGTTGGCCTCTTGCAGAATGCTCTCCTTGTTGCGGGAGCGGGACCTGCCGCGAAGGTAGGGAATGAGGCAGTAACTGCAAAAACGGTTACAGCCGTCCTGCACCCGCAGATAGGCGCGGGTCTTGGTCCTCATGGGGAAGGGAAGTTCGCAGAAGGAAGTCTCGTTGCCCACCCCCCTACCCCCCTCCTTAGGAGGGGGTAGAGAGGGGGCGGCCTCGGACTGCGCGTCAACGGCATCGAGCACTCTGTCCTTATGCACGGCGCCCGAGACGAAGATCACGCCGTCGCGCGAGGAGAAGGCCGCGGGGTCGTGCTCGGAGGCACAGCCGCAGACGATGACGGGGGCGTCGGGGTTGAATTTCTTCATCCGCGCGACCGCCTGTCGGGACTTCTTCTCGGCTTCCCGCGTCACGGCGCAGGTGTTGAGAAGGTACAAATCGGCATAGCCGAGCTCGTCGGTGACTTCATAGCCGCGGTCCATGAGCCCGCGCATGAGGGAGGCTGATTCGACCTCATTCAGTTTGCACCCGAGGGTGAATACGCACGCCTTCATTGAAGTTCTCCCGCCCTGTACATGACGACGGACAAAAGAGCGATGGCCGCCGTCTCAGCCCTGAGGATGCGTTTCCCGAGGGAAATGCCCAAAAACCCGCTGCGCTTTGCAAGGGCGAATTCTTCCTCGGTAAATCCCCCTTCCGAACCGACGACGAGGCAAAATGAGGCACCCATGTCCGGGACCTCCCCCTCGCTTTTTTCCAGAAACTCACATGCGAAGAGCTTGTTTTGATACCCCTCGGATGCGGACATGGCCCCCGCAAAATCGTCAAAGTACTCCACTTCGGGCACGCGGGAGCGGAGGCACTGCTTGGCGGCCTCCCTGGCGACGCGGCGGAGCCGTTCGAGCTTATTTTCGTTCATGTAGGCGGCGCAGTACCGCGAGGAGAACACGCCGATCCTGTTTGCGCCGAGCTCGGTCGCCTTCTGCACGACGAGCTCCGTCTTGTCCCCTTTGAGGGCGCCGATGAGGAGAAACACGTCGGCGCCGGGCTCCCTGTCTGTCGGTTTTTCGCCGATGACATGGAGGGTGAAGCTCCCCTTTTCGCTCTTTTCCACGATGGCGGAGAACTCCCTGCCCGAGCCGTCGAGGAGAGTCACTTCGTCACCGACGCCGAGCCGCAGAACGGTGTGCGCGTGGCGGTATTCCTCCCCCGTGAGCAGGACTTCGCTTTCGATCTTATCCACAAAGAAACGCTTGGGTGCAGACATCATGCCCTCCTCAGTGCAAGGGCGACCCATTCGCCCCGCCGCACTTCCCGCAAGAGAGAAAGTCCCGCCGCCCCGAAGGCGGCCTTTACCTTGTCCGCCCGATCGGGAAGGATGCCCGAGAGGATGACGGCGCCCCCTTCCTTCAAATGAGAGGGAATGGCGGGCGCGAGGTGGACCAAAATCTCCGCCGTGATGTTGGCGAGGATGAGGTCGGCCTTCATCGAGGTATCGTCGACGAGGTTGCTCTCCTTGACGGTGACGAGGTTCTCGACGCCGTTTTTCTCGGCATTGTGCTTACTGCTTGCCACGGCGATGGGGTCGATGTCGGTGAGGAAGCACTGCCCCGCCCCGAGTTTGGCGGCCGCGATGCCCAAGATCCCGCTCCCGCAGCCGACGTCGAGCACGACGTCGCCGCCTTGGAGGAAGTCCTGCATGAGCTCCACACACATCGCCGTCGTCTCGTGTTCCCCCGTGCCGAAGGCCATGTTGGAATCGAGCACGACGACCTTTTCGTCAGGCCC
The DNA here is from genome assembly GCA_947629605.1 of uncultured Clostridia bacterium. Classification (GTDB taxonomy): domain Bacteria; phylum Bacillota; class Clostridia; order Christensenellales; family Borkfalkiaceae; genus Gallimonas. The sequence continues at coordinate 2,857 of CANREK010000186.1, forward strand.
CTCTTCGTAGTCGATCCACTCGGGCACGACGACGATATGGTTGAGATGGATGGGGCGGAAGTGCTTTTTCCAGATGTCGATCCAATCGTCGCCGTCGATGACGCGCTTGGTCTCTTCGAGGGTGCCGAAGGGGATCTCCCCCGCCGCCCGATCGCGGCAGGCGTAGATCTCTTGCATGATCTTGGGAATTTCCCCCTCTTTCTCGGGGAGAAGGAAGGCTTTGACGAGGACATCGGACCGCGGCAATGCTTGCAGGGACTCGTCGAGATAGTCCCAAAAGATGCCGTACTGCCCGTTTTGCAGGGCGATGACATCGGCGATATCCGAGACGGCCACCCCGCCCTCGGTGTAGTTCCAGAGGATGTCGGCGACGAGCTCGCTCGCCTCGCTCGTCGTGTGAACGGTGAGTTCGATATATTTCATGCGTTTATTATAGAATACCGCGCCGAAAAAGTCAAGAAAAACCCACCGTACGCTCATTCTGAGGGAGTGTAGCGAACCGCCCCGCCCGCACGTTCTTTATGGTGTCGAAGGGCGGCACGAGCGCCCTAAGGCGCGAAGTAAGAATCCCGGCAAACGGGCGGAGTAACATGCTTCCGTAGGCTTCATGGCCTTCACGTTCGTTCAGCATGAGCGTGCACTTCGGCGCACTCTTTTTTTGCCGCTCGGACTACGCCGCTCATTCTGAGCCCCCTTGTGGGGCGAAGAATCCCAGCAAACGGGCGGAGCAACATGCTTCCGTAGGTTTCATGGCCTTCACATGCGCTCAGCATGAGCGGCGGCGTGGTGCCTCACATGCCACCCGAGGAGAAAGCATATTCCGCTTGCGTTTTGGGGGAAACTCTGCTATAATCATGACAAATACGGTCGGAGCAGAGCTACAATGGATGACGAAATTTTAGAAGGCGAAAAGTGCGAAACAACCGCTTCCGCATCATACTATGACGGCGATTTGCTGACGAATTGGTTTTTCTCCGTCGTCTCCTTTTTTTGCAGAACGCTCACGCTCGACGTCGCCGCCCCCATCGTCGTCTGTTTGAGGCTGCGCTGGCGGGCCGAGCACACCCATCTCAACGGCAGACGGATGATCTTTACGGGAAAAATCCGCGACTTATTTGCGAAAAACGCACTCTGGGTCCTCCTCTCCGTCGTCACGCTCGGCGTCTATGTCCCTTTCAAGATGCTGAAAATGGCGAAGTGGGAGACCGCGCATTTCCACTTTGTCGGCGTTCCCGAATCCAACTATGACGTCGAAAAATCGGAGCTCGATTTCAAGTGGTACGCCTATTTCGGGCTCAATGTGTTGAGTTTTTTGGGCAATCTTCTCACGCTCGGCATCGCGCAGTATTGGCTCTTCGTCTTAAAGGAGCGCAAAGTCACGGAGCACACGAGGATCGACGGGCATGCGCTCGAATTCCACGCCACCGCGGGGAACTATTTCAAGAAAAAAGTTCTGTGGGCGATCTACACCGCACTTAGTTTAGGGATTTACACCATCTTCTTGAAGGGCAAACTGTTGCGCTGGAAGATCTCGAATACCCACGTACTTTCGCCCGAGACGATGATCTTCATTGAGGAAGTCGCGGCTTCGCAACCGACCCATCCCGCAAATACGCGCGCATATGTTGCATTTTTTTTGTTTTTCCCGACGGCGATTTTTTTGGCGGGCGCGTGGGCGGCCAAGGTCCTCTGCGTGCACGGGCCCCAAAATTTCGTCTCGTATGTGCCCTTGATCCTGCTGTTTGCGGCCGCTGTTTTGACCGTTTTGAGCATGATCATGGCGGCAAAGGCCTATCAATTTTCACTGAAAGTTTACAGCGCGAAACATTTATCGATCTTTCTCATCGTCCTCTACTCCCTCCTTTCCCTCCTCTGCATCGCCATCTTCGTCGCCCTTCTTATCCTTTTAATTTGATAGATCCGCCGCCCATGTCGGACTATGTTCCCCAAAAATTTTGCCCTCTCGCTTTGAGAGGGCATTTTTTGTTGTTTGCCGAAGTGTTGCGGGCAGTTCGGGAACCGCCTTGCGGAGAGAAAAAAGATCGCGTTCCGGCGATCGGATGACCGTTGGAACGCGATCGGTTCAATTGTTGTTTCGGCGATTATTCATCGCTTTCGGGGCTGTCGGGGGTCTCCTCTACGCCTTCGGCGCCCGCGGTCTCCTTCTTCTTGCGGAACACAAGGAAGGCGGTGACGGCTGCGGCCGCGCAGACGAGGGCGATGATGCCGATGACGAGCGCTGCGACTTCGACCGCCGAAGAGCTCTCCTCGGCCACGGGCCTCTTGACGAGTTCTTCGAGGATCTCCACTGCCGAGACGTTGTTGCGGAAGCTGATGACGGCATATTCGACGTCGTTGTCGTTTTCGGCGTTCTCGATGTAGTAGATGGCTTCATCGTAGTAGCCCTTGACGAGCTTGGCGTTGGCTTCGGAGTAGACCTTGTTGAGCTTTTCGGTGAGAGCGTCCCCGTTCACGGCCGCCGTACGGACCGCTGCGGTCACGTTCTCGTCGGAAACACCGTTCAGGATGTTGTCGAGGTACTCGTTGAGCCAATCGGTGATGTCATCCTTGGCCTCGGTGATGATGGGCGCTTCGTCGAATTCGGCCGTGATCACGAGATCGGATGTGACGTTGGTGAACGTTCCGACCCAACCCTTAAAGACCTTGCCGTAGACTTCGGGATCGGCGGGCTTGGTCGCACTGCCGCCCTTCGTCACGTTCTGAACGCTGACGACGTTGCCGTTTGCGACGAACACCACAAGGTATTTGGCGGAAGTGCCCTCGGTCGCCGCATGACGCTTGATGGTCTCCTTTGCGGAAGCCAGCGCGGTCCCGACGGCCGCAACGGTCTCGGCGGCGTTGATCTTGGCCTCTTCTTCTGCCACGATCGCATCGTCGGGCATGATGCCGACGCCGGCTGCGTAGATGCGGAGTTCTTGGATCGCCTGTGCCTTTGCGGAAGCAAGCGCTGCGGCGGCGGAGATCTCACCGCGGATCGCCGTGATCTGAGCCGTTACCGCATCGGTATTAGCGGCGCCTGCGATCGCCGTCGTCCATTCGTTCTTCCATGCCACGCCCATCATCTCCGCGTAGGTACGGAGCCGGGTCTCGGCCTGTGCCTTTGCGGAAGCGAGCGTTGCGGCGGAATCGATCTGTGTCCTGATCTTCTGCGCTTCGGCGGCGACGGCTTCGGCAGTCGTCTGCGCCGTGATCGTGGCTTCCATGTCGGCCGTGAAGGCAACACCCTTCATCGCCGCGTAGAGTTTGAGATCTTCGATCGTAGCTTGTTTGTAGCTCGTGAGCGAGTTGTTGCCCGCGGCGGTGTCAATGGCGGTCTTGGCCGCGTTGAACGCCTCGTCAACGGCCGCTTGTGCGAGTTCGAGCGTGTTATAGGTCCCGCCGAGCTTGACGTTCTGCATCGCGCCGACGGCATCGGTCACTGCCTTGTCGGAGACCGAGATGCCCTTTTCAAGCGCGTAGAGACGGAGCTCTTCGACCTTGCTTTGGATGTAGCTTGCGAGCGTTGCTATGTTGTCGATCTCGGCATAGATCTTGCCCGCCGCCTCTTCGATCGTCGAGGCAAAGGCGCAAGCGTCGATCGTCTCGGTCCAAACTTCGTTCCAAGCCACGCCCTTCATCGCTGCGTAGAGACGGAGCTCTTTGAGCGTTTCGGCCTTGACGGAGGCGAGGTCTGCAAGGGCGTCGATCGCGTCGCGGACTTCTGCGACCGCAACTTCGAGCGTATAGTTGTCGGTAGCGTCGTTGAGGGTGTCTGCCCATTCGCTGTCCCAAGCGACGCCCACGGTCGCCGCGTAGATGCGGAGATCTTCAAGCGCCTGTGCTTTGGCCGTGTTGAATACGGCAATGGCATCGATCTCGGCACCGATCTTTTCGCCCGCTGCGTCGACTTCATCGACGGTCGTGGCGGATCCGATCTGCGTATCCCATGCATCGTCCCAAGCGACGTCTTTCGCCGCCGCGTAGATGCCGAGATCTTCCAGCGCCTCTGCCTTGGCCGTGGCAAGTGCGGCGATCTCATCGATCTGCGCCTTGATCTGTGCGGCCATGAGCTCGGCCTCTGCGACCGTTCCCTGCGTCAGAATGAGATTTTCCATGTCGGCCGTGAACTCAACGTCCTTGGCGGCCGCATAGAGTTTGAGTGCATCGACGACGGCCTTCTTGCCCGCGGCGGTGTCCTCTGCCGCGCTCTGCTTGTCGATATTCTCCTTGGCCGTGTAGAGCAAGCTGTCGATCCTTGCCTTGGCGTTGGCAAGATCCAGATCCTCCGTCACCTTCACCGCCTGCATCGCTTCGATGGCGCTCTTGACGATATCATCGGACAGTTTCACGCCCTTTTCGATGGCGTAGAAGCGGAGTTCGTTGACCTTGCTCTCGATGTACGCGGCGAGTGCGTTCTCGTCGTCGTGCTTCTTGATGTGATCGTCGAGCAGCGTCTTCGCCTCTTTGGCCTTTTCTTCGAGATCTTTGGCGTTCTTTGCCTCTTTGAGAAGGTCGGTGACTGCTGCGAGGGTGTCTTGATGCTCGCCATCACCGAGGTCGTGACCGTGCGATGCCGCATGGGTGCGGAGCCCGAGCAACGCGTCGAGGTAGAGGTTGTAGTACTCTTCGACATCGTCACGCGCTTCTTCGAGGGCCGTGTTGACGCCGCTAATATCGCCGGCTGCATCGATCGCCGCTACGCCAAGCGTGTAAGCGTCGACTTCAAGTCCCGTGCGAGGTTCGGCGAATGCTTTGAGTTCTTCCTTCGCAGTGCCCTTTCTCTTGTTAAGTGCTGCTGTAAGGTCGGCGTCGCGAATATCGTCGATGACTTTCTTCGCGGCATTCACTGCGGTGGTGATCCCATCTTCGTTCTTCGCATTTTTGATCGCGTCATAATCGATTCTGGAATCGTCGGGATCGACGCCGTTGAGCACCGCATAGGTGCGGACACCCGCCACGGCGGTGGTGAGCTTGCCGTTGAATTCGGTCACGGCGAGGAGCGCCCCGCGGAGCTGCATTTCCACATCGGGAATGGTCGTGGCCGCTTCGATCGCCTGACTACCATTTACCACAGCCTCGATTTCAACGCTCATGCCATAGCTTGTAGCATGCGTTTCGAGTTCTTTTATTGCGTCGAGCTGGGCAACACGGACTGCGAGCAATGCAAGCTGGTTGTCGAGTTCTGCGTTGAACTTCTCGATCGAATCGATATCCTTATCGTTCAATGCGGTGACGCCGGCCTCGATGAGCTTTGTGATCTTGTCATCGCTCTCGTATTCGTCGGGAACGGCGTCTTTGAGCATCTCTCCCGCCTTTCCTTTCATGGCTACGAGTGCTGCCGCCAAATCCGACGCGACGTGGTCATCGATGTGCTGCTTGATTTGATCGACATAGCTGCGGATCGTCGCTTCATCGGCGGCGCTGTAAATGCCATCGATCGCATCATTGATATGATATTTATGCGCCTCATCGTTGATGTCGACGCCGTTGCGGAGCGCATACGTCTTGATCTCGCTGATGGCCGATTCCATCGCCGCCTTCACGGCCGTGACCGTGCTCTGCACTTGATCGTAGAGAGCGGGAATCGCGTCAATGGAAGCAGCGTGTCTGAGAACTTCGATCTGCGCCAAGACGAGTTTGTGGGTTCCCGTGAAGTGGTTGTCAAGTTTTTCGGCCCAAGCCTTGAACTCATCGATCTTATCGTTGATCGCAGCTTGGAGGGCGTCGGAAGCGGCAGAGTTGATCTTGCTCCTCACTTCGTTCAGTTTCGTCGTGATGCCTTCCGAATTCGTCGCCGTCCAGAGGGTGTCATGGATCCACTTGGTCCATGTCGTCTCGGAGACGATGCCGGGAACGTTGGTCGTCAAGTCAATGCCGTGGGAAGTTGCATAGGCGGTTGCGGTGACTTCTGCGTTGTCGAGGTCGCTCTTGAACGCTGCGATCGCAAGGAGCGCAAGTTCGCGCTGCTGCGTCACGCTTTGAATGTCTTTTGCACCATCAATGTTCTTCGTGCCGTCGATCCATGCTTGGATCTTGGCGGTGGCCTTGAATCCGAGACCCTGCGCATAGGTATCGACCTCTCCGATCGCGTCGAATTTCGCGCAGAGGAGTTCGATCTTGCCTCTGGCCTCTTCAACGATCTTGTTGATATCGTCCAATGCCTTGGAAGGATTGGCCTTGATCACCTCATCGGTGATATCATTGATACTCTTAGTGGCTGCCGCGCGCAAGCTCGTGATGGAATCGCCGTTGATCGTCTTGTTGACGTCATAGCCTTCGCCCATCTTTGTGACCTCTGCCAGCGCAGACGTTCTGCGGTTCTTAACAGCTTGCTCTTCGTTGTCCTTGACGTGAGCGTCGACGTGCTTCTTCACCGCTACAAGGTTCTTATCGAGTTCGTCCTTGTCCTTGGAACCGCGGAGCTGTGCGGCGAGATTCTTCTCACAATCCTCATGACCGGGCTTGGGGTTGGTGAAGTCAACGCCCTTTTGAATGGCGTAGAGCTTGAACTCACTGACCGCGGCCTCGACTTGGTTATAGAAGGTTGTGACGTTCGCCTTTGCCGTTGCGAGTGCGGTATTGATGTCATCGATCGTCGATGCACCCTCAATGCTGGAAATACCGGTGTTGTACGCCTCGATGTTGTTCTCGCGGCCCGTTTCATCATTGATGGTGAAGCCAAGGCTTTCGGCGTGTTGTTTGAGTTCTGCCTTAGCGCTCGTCTTTCTGTTTGTGATGGCGGTGTCAAGCGCTGCCTTCACGTGATCATCGACATGTTTCTTGGCGGCGGTGAGTTGATCTTCGACCTCTTTATCGGTCTTGGCTTTGCGGATATTGCCGCTGTATGTTGTATCACATGCATCGTGAGGCGCCTTGGTGAGGTCAATGCCCTGCGAGACCGCATAGACGTGGAATTGATTGACCGCGTCCTCGATCTTGTTGTAGAACGCCGTGACGTTGGCCATTGCCGTGGCGAGCGCTTCGTTCACAGCTTCCACGGAAGCCTTGGCACCGTTGATGGATGTGACGCCGTTCGTGTAGGCTTCGATGCTCTCCGTCCCTGCTGCGAAGTGGTAGCCGTCGGCATGGAGTTTGAGTTGTTCTACCGCTTTGATCTGCGCGATACGGGTGTCGATCTTGGCAACAACTTCGAGCAAGGCTTTCTCCAAGGCCGCTCTCGTTGTGATGGCGCCGTCTCCGCCGATCGTTGTCACTGCGTTCGAAATAAGGCTCGACACTTCGCCGTCGGAAAGGAACGTTACGCCACCGTACGAGGTACCATATGTATTCGTGACATATTGTGTAAGATATGTTTCGATGTTCTTCTTTGCGGTTGCAACGGCAGCTGCCTCATCGGCCACCACAAGTTTATCGATTTCTTCCTTAGCTGTTTTGAGCTTAACGTTGTTGAGCTCGGTCTCGTCCGCCGCTGTGTACAGATCTGTAATCAACTCATTGATCTTGGCCGAGTGAGCGCCGTCGGGATCGATACCGCTGAGGAAGGCATAGAGACGGACTGCTTCGGCCGCGTTCTTCATCGCGTTGTAGAGGTTCTGCATCGCGTTTTGAGCGTTGGAGAGGCGGGTCGCGAGTTCGTCAAGGCTCTTCGCTTCGCCGATGTACTTGTTCTGAGCGTCAAACGTCTTGTGGCCCGTCGTGAAGTTCGAGTTGAGGTTTTCTGCCCACGTCTTGAACGAACCCTGCACCTCGGAGACAGCGCTCTTGAGAACACCCTCAACAGCCGTGTTGACTTGATTTTGGACTGCCGTAACCTTCCCTTCGACATCTGCCGTCTTGGTCGCCGACCAAATGGTTTCCTTGACGAAGGCGTCCCAAGTCTGTTTGGGCTCTTTGTCGGGAACATTCGCGCCGAGGTCGAAGCCGTTGGTCATGACGTACGAACGAGCGAGCGCCTCTGCGTCGACGAGGGCGTTGTAGAAGGTGGTGAGTTCGGACAGAGCAGTTGCGTATGCGTTGTTGACTTCGTCAATGTTCTCCTTTGCCTTGATCGTGGTCTTGTGGCCTTCGAGCACATCCGGCGTTGCGGTTTCGAGGAAGTGCTCTGCAACATAAGTATCGAGAGCTGCGCAAGCGTCGAGTTTGGCAACTTGGAGGTCGATGGCCTGTCTTGCCGTTTCAACGGCCGCGTTGACGGCTTCGATATTGCCCGCTACTGTGATTGCGTCATTCGCAGTGTTGCGTGCGCCCGTGATGACGTCATCGTCATTATACTTCGTACCCATGGCCGCGACTTCTGCCTTCGCGCTGTCTTTGCGGTTTTGAAGCGCCGCCGCCGCGTCAAGTCTGACGTGCTCGTCGACGTCATCTTTCGCCTTTTGCAGATTTGTTGCAACATCATCCAATTTCTTGGTATTACGAATCAAGTCGGTGTATGTCTTTTGGCAATCGGTATGATCGGGGAAAGAGTGCAGGTAATCGATACCCTTGCTCGTGGCGTAGTACCCGTAATCTCTCACTGCGTCCTCAATGGCGTTGTGGAGCGCGGTGACAGCGGCCTTTGCCGTGGCGAGCGCTTCGTTGACGGCTTCGAGCGAACCCGTCGCCCCGTCGATACTAGCGATACCTTGATTATAGGGCTCGATATTGTTTGTATAGCCCGCCCCATCATCGATGGTGAAGCCGAGGCTTTCGGCAAGCTCTTTGAGCTCTGCCTTGGCGGTTTTCTGTCTGTTCTCGATCGCCTTTGCAAGGTCGGCGGAAGCGACGTGGGTGTCGATCGCCGCCTTTGCGGCACGGAGCGCTGCGTCAAGTGCGTGGTAGTCCTTTGCGGCATGGAGCTGCTTTTCGTAATAAACCTTATATGTCTCGGCTTGCTCCGGTGCGTTCACTGAATCGTAATCGGAGAAGCCTTGCGACGTAGCGTAAGCCTCAAAGTCCTCTACGTTTCTCATGATGGCATCGTGGAAGTTCTCGATCGCGACGAGCGCGGCCGCGCGTGCCACTTCTACGGCTTCCAACGTCGTTGCGGCGTCGACTGCCTTCTTGTATGTATCATACAGGGAGTCGTTCACGGTTGTGGTGATACCATACGTTGTGGCACGTTCTGCGAGCTCGGCGTCCGCCTTCATGATCGCAATGCGAACATCGATTTGGTTCACAACGTCAAGCATTGCCGCCTCTAACTCGGCTCTGGTGTCAATATCCGCATTGCCGCCAATGTTCTTCACTGCGTTGTTAATGAGATCTGTGACCTTAGAATCTTTCAGATACGTCGTTTCACCGTCCGGTTTGTATGTATCTTTGACGTAATCTTCAAGATAATCTTTAACAAGAAGTTTTGCAGCGTTAACGGCGTCCTTTTCATCGCCTGTGACAAAGTCATTGATTTTGCCACGGATTTCCTCGATCTTATCGCTCACCGCTTTCTCGTCGGCGCATTGATAGATCTCCACAATGAAGCCGTCAATGTCGCCTTTATGGCCTTCCTCATCATCGGGGTTAATGCCGTTGATGAACGCATAGAGACGAACTGCTTCTTCCGCGTTCTTCATCGCATTGTAGAGATTCTGCACTGCGTTCTGCGCGTTGGAGAGACGGGAGGCAAGGTCGGTAAGATCGGTTGCACCGTTGATTGCCGTGACTTGATTCTTGATGAGATCGTGATCGTCATCGAAGTGCGTATTGAGTTGCGCCGCCCATGCCTTGAAGTTCGTCACGGCATTTGCCTTTTGCGCCGTGAGTTCTTCGCCGAACCATGTGTCGACAAGACCCTTAGCGGTGGTGACATGCGTTTCGATATCATCGCTCTTGGTCGCCTTCCAAAGTTCCGCTTTGATTTGATCGCCGCGCGTATCCTTGGTGAGGTCGAGACCCTTGCCGGTGGCGTAGGAGCGCACGCGGGCCTCGGCGGCGAGGAGAGCGTTGTGGAAGTCGGTGAGTTCGGCAAGCGCCAGCCCGCGATACTCATTGACCTGCTCCACGCTCGTCGCGCCCTCGATCTGACCTACACGGTCAGTATAGACCTTGGGATCGGCGGTGAAGCGACCCGTCTTGAATTCTGTAAGATTCTTGATCGCGTCAAGTTTGGCAATGAGGAGATTGATCTTGGCCGTGTACTCTTCGACGACCTCGTTGACCTCGTCGATCGATTCGGCCTTGTCGATCTTACCCGTTGTCTCTGTCGTTGCCTCTGTGCGCAGTTCCGAAATGGATTTCTTGTCGGTGTCGTTGAGCTTTGTGTCAAGGTCATCGCGGCCTTCGCCCAACGCGTTGATTGCTTCTTTCGCGGTCTTTTTACGAGCGTTAAGTGCGTCGCCAACGTTCTTCTTTACAAGTTCATCGACTTCTGCCTGTGCGTCGGCAATCGCCTTCAAAATGCTGTCGGGGGTATCTTTGTCCGTACCTTCTACCTTGGCAGCTCTAATAGCTGCTATTTTCGCACTGATTTCGCTGACATCGATACCGTTGGAGACCGCATAGTTGGTGACGAGGACAACGGCATTTTCGATGGCGTTGTAGAACTTGGTGATGCTTTCTTTGGCCGTGGCGAGCGCCGCATTGACCTGTTCGAGCGTGGTGTTGTCGGCGCTGTCGATTGCAGTGATACCTTTGTTGTATGCGTCGATGTTATTCGTCGTCGTCTTATCGTCGATCGTGAAGCCAAGGCTTTCGGCGAATGTTTTGAGCTCAGTCTTTGCGCTGCCCTTGCGGTTCGTAACGGATTGTTTATAATCTTCCTTAACTTTATCATCGACCGCTTTTCTTGCCGCACTGAGCTTGGTATCGATGTCGTGATAATTTTCTGCCGCACGGATATTCGTGCTGCATGTGTCGTCGAGATCTTTGTTGGTGACTTCGAGATCAAGACCCTGCGAAGCTGCGTAGAGCTGGAATTCGCGCACCGCCGCCTCAACGGAGTTGTTGAATGCCGTCATGGCATTCTGTGCCGCTGCCACAAGGACTGCGAGTTCGGCTTGCGACTTGGCACCCTTGATCGCGGTGACTTGCGCGTCGTAGATATCATGCCCTTCCTGGAAGTTCGTGTTGAGCGCCGACGCATATGTCGCAAATTTTCCAACCTCGTCGTCGATTGCAGTTTTAAGCTGCTGTTCTTGCTCTTGGTTGAGCACGGCGTTCATGTTCGCCTTGGCCGTTTCGAGGTGGGTGTTGATCTGCTGAACGCCCTGTACGCCGTCAACATAGTTGATTTCACCGATATGTTCTACTGCCTCATCACGGATCGCTGTGAGTTCTACAATGCCCTTATCTTCGCTATATTGCTGGCCGGCGGTGAGCGTGTTGTAGAAGGCTTGGATATTCTCCGTTGCGACTGTCTTAAATTCCGTGAAGGTGACGACCAGCCAATCGCCCGCGCCGTTGTCGGTGCGATAGCAGACACGGCTGTCGTTGTCTTTTGCCGGTGTCTGGTAAAGGGTGTCGGCTTTGAACTCCGTTGCCGAACGGCCAAAGAGAATGCCCGTCGCGCCCGCTTTGTCGCGAATGACATACTTGCCATCATCCAGCACCACGACCTTTTCGAGATCGAGGTCCTTGCTGGTCAACTTGCCATAGGCCGTTTTGCTGATCGTGCCGCCCGAAAGGGTGAGCGCACCGCTCACATCCTGGGGCACCCTCTCTCCGCTGTAATTCATGACGTCGACATTGCCTTGGAATTCGCCGCCCGTGATGTTGAGATGAGGCGTGCTCGTGTCGCCGAGACCGTTATCGGTGAAGGCCAACACGTCCTTTTCAAACGTGCCGTTTGTGATCGTCAAATCACCAAAGGCATAGACGTTTGCTGTGAACGTGCCTTTTCTCACGATGAGGTTGCCCGCCGTGGGAACGCCGTCTACAACTTGATAATCGGAGAACACAATGTCATTGAACGTACCGTCGTTGATGGTCGCCGTTCCGAAGAGTTGCAGCTGGCCCTCGAACGTGCCGTTGTAAATGATGATCGTGGTATTGGGCTCGTTCTTGATTGCCGCAAGCTTGGGAGCATTGTTGTTTTGATAGGTACCACCGTAAATGGTGATGCCGGGAACTACACCGTCGGTTTCCTTGTTTGCAATGGTCGAAGAGGACTTACCCTCGTTCGCTTCGCTGTTGATCGTGAACTCTGCATGCCCGTCGGCGGCGCCGAGGGTGAGGTTGCCGTGGTTCTCGATGACATAGTGGCCGCCCATGCCCGTGATCGTTGCCTCTTTGTCGGAGAGAATGGTGAGCGAAGCGTTCTGCTCGACGAGAATGGTCGAGGCCTCGCCCGTGCCCGTAATGGTGTAGCCGTTGAGGTCGAGCGTGACGTTGTTGCCGCCACTCACGACGAGATTGCCCTTATAAGCGTCGAGGAGCGTCACGGTCTTGCCGTTTGCGGCGTTGATCGCCTCTTGCAGCGAAGTATAGCCGACACTGCCGACCATGGCGACGGGGCTCTGTCCGCCCGAGACGTAATTGTTGCCGTCATATACGGGGATATCTTTTTCTTCGGCGAAGTACGCCGCATTGGGAAGATTCTCCGCATTGGTAAAGGTGACAGTTTTGCCGTTGTCGGTATCGGGATCGATGGTGATCAAACCGTCGTAGAATTCATCGCCGTCTTTGGAGCCGGTGATCTTGCCTTCGAACGTACCGCCCGTAATGGAAGCCTTGGGCGCATCATTGCCGAAGTCCTTCCTTACGCGGACATCTGCATGGAAGGTGCCGCCCTCAATGTTGAGTTCGTTGAAGCTGTAAACATTGGCATTGAACTCGCCGTCCTTGATCGTAAGGGTGCCCTTTGCCGTGTCTGTATAGTATTCGGAGAAGATAGGCGCGTTGAAGGTACCATTTTCGACAATGACATTGCCGTAGCCTTCGACTTGCCCGTCGAACACGCCGCCCTTGATGGTCAAAGTTTTATCCGGTTCATTCTTGATTGCCGCAAGCAGGGGGCTGTTTTGGTTGTTGTAGGTACCGCCGTTGATGGTGAGCGTGCCTTGGTTATCTATGGTCGAGGAAGAGCCGCTTCCCACTGCGCTGTCGACTGTGAAGCCGCCCTTTGTTCCGTCCTCATTGCCGAACGTCAACGTACCATTGTTGAGAACGACATAGTTGCCGCCCTTGCCTTCGATCTTGCCGGATTCGCCGACAATGGTGAGGCTGGCGCTTGTGTCAACCGTGAGAACGATTGCACTGCCGTCCCCTGTCAAGTTGTGACCGTTGAGGTCAAGGGTGACATTGGTGCCCGTAACGGTGACGGGACCCGTTGCGTCGCCCGCAAGGACAACGGTCTTGCCGTCTGCCGCGTTGAGAGCTTCTTGCAGGTCATCATACCCGACATTGCCGATATATGCGACAACTTTGTGGTCCGCGTCGCCCGAGACGTAGCCGCCGCCCTCTTTTGCGACGGGATAGTCGGCGGGATCTGCAAAGTACGACGCATCGGGAAGGGTCGCGCCCTCCTTAAATGTAACGGACTTGCCGTTTTCGGTATCGGGATCGATCGTGACAGCACCCTCAATGACTTCCACTTTGCCATTATAAGCGCCGACTACACTCTCAAACGTGCCGCCTTTTACGGTAATGGAACAATTGCTGTCTTTATCCCTTCTGGCAAGAACGCCGTCCGCGAATTCACCGCCTTCGATCGTCACATCGCAGTACGAGTGGACTTGGCTGTTAAAGGTACCGTTCGTGATCGTGAGGCCGCCCGGTGCACCGTCTTTATCCGGAGAAGCGGAGACCACAGCATTGAATTCACCGCCGCTGATCTTGGCATTGCCGTACAAGCTGACATGTGCATTGAACTTGCCGCTTTCGATATTGACTTCATCGTGGCCGTAAACCGTGCCGTTGAATTCGCCGCCCTTGATAGTGACAGCTTCCGTCCCCTCCGTCTCGTCATTTTTGTCGACTACGAGTGCGGGCGTATCGTCGCTCTGTTGGGCAAAAGTACCGCCGCTAATGGTGCCCTTGTTATAGAGCTGGACTTGTCTTTCGAATGTAGGCGTGCCCGAAATTTCAACTTCTTCATAGGAAACGACCAACGATTTGAATTCGCCGCCCTTGATTGTGAGCTTACCGCTCGTGTTGCCACCGACGGGGTTCGGGAGATGATTGCCGCCGTTGACGGGTTGTTCAAACGTACCGGCATTGATCGTGGCGTTGCCATAGGCAAGAACTGCATTACTAAACTTACCGCCGTTGATCGTGAGCGTTGCTTCGGATTCGTTCTTGACGGCGTTGCATTCATTTTCTTGGTTGAGTTGATACGCAACGTTATGATTGTATGTGCCGCTTTCAATGGTGAGGATGCTATGATTGTCGATCGTTGAAGCGGGGCCGCTGCCTTCGTTGGTGACGGTGAGATATTCGTCATTGCCGCCCTTGGCGCCAAGGGTGAGCGTGGCATTATTCAAAATCACATAGTACTTGCTGGAACCCGTGATCTTGCCGCCCGTCACGCTGCTAATGATCGTGAGGTTGGTGTTGCCCTCGATCGTGAGGGTAGCGTTTTCCGAATCGTCTGTACCCGTAATGGTGTGGCCGTTGAGGTCAAGGGTGAAAACGAAACTTCTGCTGATCGTAAAGTCGCCTACAAGATCGTCCACAAGGACAATGGTCTGCCGGTCGGTCACTGCCGCAACGGCGTCATTCAGGCTTGCATAGCCGACGCCGCCGATATAGGCCACGGCCGCCATTGTGCCGCCCGAGGTGTAACCGCTGCCCGTGGAAACGGGGATATCTTTGGGATCGGGGAAATACTTCAAATCGGGAAGCGTCGCATGGCTGTTGGTGAACTTGACGCCCTCGCCGCCCTTTGCGGGCTCGATCGAGACTGCGCCCGCAACATAAGGATCGTCGGTACCCGTATAGGCGCGGACTGTCTTGTCGCCCTCGAACGTGCCGCCCGTGACGGTGACAGAGCCCGTGTTGTCGTTGTTTCTCATGGCGACGACATCTTCGGTGAAGGTACCGCCTTTGACCGTGAGTTCGCTGCTCGTTTGGATCTGATGGCTGAACGTGCCGCCTTCAATGGTGACGCCGTCCGTCACTCCGCTCTCGATGACGAGCGAGACGCCGTTGGCATCTTCCGTGCCGAACTTACCGCCCGTGATCGTGCCCTTGTTGTAAAGGTGCATCTGTTTCTTGAATTCGGGTTCACCCGAGATGTCGACTTCGACAAAGGACTGAACCATTGTCTCGAACGTGCCGCCCTTGATGGTGAGCTTGCCGTTCGTGTTGACGCCCTCGGGATTCGGGAGATTGTTGCCGCCGCTGACGGTCTGCTTGAACGTACCGCCGTTGATCGTGGCGTTCCCGTAGGCGAGAACAACGCCGTCGAACGTGCCGCCGTTGATGGTGAGTGTTGCGTCCCCGCCCTCGTTCTTGACGGCATTGCAGCTCTTTGTAACGCCCTCTTCGGGCTTGTCGTGGTGGTTATAAGTGCCGCTCTCAATGGTGAGCGTGCCGAAGTTGTCGATCGTCGACGCGGGGCCGTCGCCCGTGTTCTCTACGGTGAGATAAGTGTCGTCGCCGCCCTTTTCGCCAAGCGTGACAGTGCCTTTCTTTACTTGAATGACGTAGTGCGTGCTGTCGCCCGTGATCTTGCCGCCCGCCGCACTGCTCTTGATGGTAAGGTTGGCCCTCTCGTTGTCCACCGTAAGAACGATACCGCCGTTCGCGCCCGTCCAAGTGTGGCCGGCGAGATCGAGAATGATGTGTGCTTGTTCAACTGTTACATTCTCGTTGTTGACATTGTTTGTAAGCGTGATCGTGAGTGCGCCGCCGTCAACAGCAGCATACTCAACCGCAAAGTCGATTGCCTTTTGGAGAGTTTCGAAGTATTCTTCATGTTCTCCCATATCGCCGTAAACGATCTTGGCGACCATGTCGTTCTTAGAACCGACGGTGTATTCGCCGTCGTCGTTGATCTCGGGCACGGAATTGGGTGCGAAATATTCCTTTTCGGGAACGACTTCCGACGAGGTAAAGGTGATCTCCTTCCCCTCTTCGGCCTCGATTTTAAGACCGCTTTCCGCTGCCTGTTCGGGAGCAACTTTGCTTACGTTGCCGCCCTCTGCGGAGCCCGTCGCCGCATACACTTCACCTGCGTAGTTGCCGCCCTTGATATCTAACTTATTGCTTGACGAACCCGTTTCGGAGCATTGAATGACTTGGCCGTTGTAATTGCCGCCGTTGAGCGTCGCATTGCCCCAATTCTGAATGAGCTGCTGTTTCGACGTCTTTTCGGCGCCCGCGGGTGCCGTGCCGAGTTCGACATTTTCAATGGTGAGGCTGCCGTTCGACTTATTGACGATGATCGGCTGCTCGTGAGTTGCGGAAGTGTCCGTGTCCTTCGCCAAGACTTGCGCCTCGTTGATCGTGAGTGCGCCCGCGTTTTCGATCGTGGGACCGACGTTTTCGCTGTGGGTGAAGGAGAGCTTTTCGGGATCGAGCGCCATGAGCGCAATTCCCGCCGCCGCATTGCCGATGACAACGGTGGCGCCGTTTTCGATTTCAAGCGCAGCCTTGCCCGCCGCCTTGTTATCCACCGTGCCCTTGCCGACAAAGGTCAATTTGCCGCTCTTGACCGTGATCGTATTATCGCTGTCACTGCTGACGCTGTGGCCGTTCAAGTCAAGATTGAGCGTATAGTTATTTGCATTGCTTTCTGTATTTTCGTAGACAAACGGTGTTGTGCGATCGCTTTGGAGAACGATCGTGAAATTGGAAGGATATACCGTCCAAACCGTCGTATTTTCGTGTTTTACATACGCAACTGCGCTTTCGAGCGTGTCGAATTTGAAAGTGACCGTATTGCCCAACCCGAAGAGGTTGACGAATTCGTCTAACGACGCTTCATACGCGTGCGCAATAGAATAAACACCCGTGCCGCTGTACTGCACGCCGTAGCCTTCTTTGAGATATACGCCAAACGGTGCAGACGTATAAGTGCCACCCGTTATGGTGATTTTGGAATTATGAACAGGGTTTTCGAGTGCAATATTTTCATTTGTACCGATATATCCGCCGACCTTGGTATAGGTGCCGCCGGTGATTGTCGTATCGCCGCCCGCTTCCGCAGACTCGATCTCGCTTTCTGTTTTAAGCGTAGAGACAACACCGTTATAGGTACCATTGGAGAGTGTCGCGGTGCCCCAATTCTGAACGGCTTGGCCGAGATGAGAATCGGAATCCTTGCTGTTTGCAGTGAACGTCCCGTTCTCGATCGTGAGATTGGATGTGGATTCGTTTTTCACCGCAATGAAATCGGTTGTATATGTACCGCTCTTGATCGTGAGCGTCGCCCCCGTCTTATTCGCCACAAGAGAAGATGTTGCATTCTCTGTGGTATGCTCGACGGTAAGACCTGAGAGTTCGAGCGTGCCGTGGTTCTCGATGACGTAATAATTGCCGGAACCCTTCACGGTGCCGTTTTGGATCGTGAGCGAGGCGCCCTGCTCAATGGTGATCGTGGCGTTTGCCGTGTCGGCGACGCCCGTCAACGTTTTGCCGTCGAGGTCAAGGGTGACATTTTGGACCTTTGCGGGAACGACGACGTCCTCCGTGGTGGCCTTGGTGAGTTTTACAGTTTGCCCGTCTGTGGCATTGGCGATCGCCGCAGCGACTTTGGAATATTTCGTACCCCCAATGTCGGCGACAAGGTCGTCCTCGCTGACATAGGAGACAGAACCGTCTGCATTGGTGACGGTTTGTTTCCCTGTTTCGCCGCCGCTGAGATAACGCTGGTCGGGCATTTTATCTTTGGCAAATTTGAGATTATCGCCAGGCTCGATCGTAACTGCACCGGAAACATATCCATCACTGTCTGAACCGGTATACGCTTCAACTGCGACATACTGCTTATTGGTAAATGTACCACCGCTGACCGTGACGGTGCCCGTCGCGCCATTATCTCTTCTAGCTAAAATGCTGTCGTTGAAGGTGCCGCCCTCGACTGTCATCGTGCCGTAAGAATAGATTATATCATTAAACGTGCCATTCGTGATGGTGCAGGTACTATCGGCTTTAACGCTGACAATATCGTTAAATGTGCCATTCGTGATGGTGCAGGTACTATCGGCTTTAACGCTGACAATATCGTTAAATGTGCCGCCATCGATCGTGGTTGTGGCAGACGCAAGCGACTGTACCTGTTCTTTGAACTCGCCACCCGTAATGGTGATATTACCCGTCGAACCTTTATTCGCGTCAATAATAAGAGCAATCCCATTGGTCGGATCGTCAAATTTACCGCCGCTGATTGTACCTTTATTAAAAAGATGAACTTGGCCGTTAAAAGCAGTTTCTTCTCCCGAGATGTCGACTTCGACATAGGATGTGACAACTGCCCCGAAGGTGCCGCCCGAAATCGTGAGTTTACCGTTTGTATTGGCTCCGGGATTTACTTCTTCGCCGGCGCCCCCACCGCAGACTGTGCACGGGAAGGTACCGCCGGTAATTTCTGTCGTGCCAAAGGCTTGAACTACACCATTAAAGGTACCGCCGTTTATGGTGAGTTTTTTCGCTGCACTCTCGTTTTTGACGGCGTTGAAGTGGTTATTTTCAACCCCTGCTGCATCGGCTGCGGTCGTGTAGGAAGTATAGGTACCGCCTTCAATGGTAAGCGTACCGTTGTTGCGCACGAGCGACGTGGTTTTATCCGTCTTGCCCTCTTCGGGATTCTCGACAACGAGATCGGCGCCTTTGAGTGTGAGCGTGCCGTTGTTATCGATGACATAGGCATTGTTGGGGCCTACGATCTTGCTGCCCGCGACATCGCCAACGATCGTGAGGCTGCCTTCACCCTGTACGGTGATAGAACCCTTGATCGTTTGGCCGTTGAGGTCAAGCGTGACGTTTTGGGAGACGGTGAGTTCAAGGTTGCTCTCATAGCTTCCGCCTTCTGCCAACTTGACCGTTCCTCCTTCGCCGACGGAATTTAACTTTTCGTTGATCTCCGTCCCACTTGACGCGGTGTCATCTGCGGAAGCCGTGTGGCCTTCGCCGGATACGACGAACGCGAGGCCCAACGCAAAGAACAATGCGATGAGCAGCGCCATCAATCCTTTTGTTGCCTTTTTCGCCAATGACATAGACATGTCCTCCTGCCGATGTTGAGTATTGTTGCATCGGCTTATTTCCTTGAATTTTGGGGGCCGCGGGCGGCACATACATTATATATGCGCGTGGAGCGGCCGTATGACGTGGGGAGCGGTAAGCATGCAAAAAGTCGGCCGAACGTTCCCCCGCCGCTGTATTTTGCCGTCATTCCCCATCTTTTGCGCCCGTCTGTTTCCACAGAAAAACGGTAAAATCAAGAAATTATTATTTTTGCCTGTATTTTAGCACAACACCCCCCCCCTGTCAACAATTTTGAAAAAATTTGCCGCAAAAAATTTTTTGGGTTTTTCACAAATGGGGGTGGGAAATTGAAAATTGTGGCGGGTGAATTGGGGAATAACACCCCTTCCGTCTCGCTGCGCTCGACACCCACCCCTCGGAGGGGTGGGCAAGCCTTGGCGCCCCCTTGGAGGGGGAGCTGTCGAGGTGTAGCCGAGACTGAGGGGGTGTCGTTCCGATTGCGTCATGGTGCCCCGCCCGCACGTTCTTTATGGCGTCGAAGGGCGGCACGAGCG
>CANREK010000187.1 GCA_947629605.1 uncultured Clostridia bacterium
CCCGTGATGGTGCCCATAAGTTTGCCCTTAAAGGCCTTATCCGCACCGAGCGGGGCGATCTCACCGAGGTCAAATTTGCCCTTTGCTACGGTGACGGTCACGCCTTCGTAGGTGTTGCCGTTTTCGACTTGGCCGCGGAAGTGTTCGAGACCTTCTTTGGAACCGACCGCGACATCGGTCTTTGCTACGTTCCCCGTCCAAGTGACGACCGTGACATAGTCCGCCTTGGCAACATTGGCAGAGAGAAGCGTGAGCTTGGAGGTCTCTGCGATCGTGACGCTCGCACCGTCGGGAACCGTGCCGACCATGCCGTTGTACTTGTTATCCTCGGAGATTTCGAGGTGGCCTTCGTAGTCAACATCGATACTCACCGTACCGCCTGACACATAGCCGACCGCTGCGCCGAGGTCATCGAGCATGCCGGACTTGGTATCGTTCAAAGCAACGCTCATCGCCGTGAGCTTCGCTACGATCGCTCCGTCGCCTTCGAAGAGACCAAAGACGCCGCCGACGTCGTCGGTGCCCGCGACCGTGACGCCACTCACTGTGACATTGTAGGTCGTGGTTTCGCCCTCCGCCATGCTGAGTGTGACGTCCTTCGCATACCCTGCGACTGCGCCGACATAGTAGTGCGCACTGACTGTGGAGACAGCGTCGGCACCTTCTGCCTTCGTAATGGTGATATTGGTGAGCGTCGTTCCGTCGACCGCGCCCGCAAGGATACCCACATAGTCGGCCTTGTCGGAATTTTCGCCCATAAGGTTGATGTTCGCACCGACGAGCGTGAGGTTCTCGATCGTGCCGCCGACCACATAGCCGAAGAGGCCGTAGCCAAAGGTGCTGTCGGTTGCAAGTGCATTGATCGTGAGACCCGTGATCTTCTTGTTGCCGCCGTTGAAGGTGCCCTTGAAGGCGATGCTGTGCTCAGGATCGATCGCGTTGCCTTCGCCCTTGTAGATCCTGCCGATCGGCGTCCAAGCGTCGCCCGTGAGGTCGATGTCGATGGTGAGTTCAACGGTCTTCTCGTCGCTGAAATCGATGCCGCCGTTGACAACGGTTGCCAAGTAGTTGAGACCTGCTTCGCTCTTGATGACGAACGCATTGGTGCTGTCGGGAACGGTATCGGCTTTGACGTCGCCATTCTCGTCCCAAACGAACTTAGCGTCGTAATCGCCGCACTTCACAGTGACAGAGCTGTCTTTGACCGCGACGTCCTCGGTCGCTTCGGTCGCAAGGCCATAGTAAGCCTTGCCTGCGCCGCTGTCGTAGATCGTGACGTTGACACCCGTGACCACAGCATTGTCGAGCTTGCTTGCAAGCGCAAGGCCGTCGAGGGTGAGATTCTTGACTTCCGCGTTCGTGACATCTTCGCCGTCGACCGTGCCGGAAACTTCGCCGAAGAGCGTGTTGTAACCCGTTTCCGCCTTTGCCTCGATCGTGAAGCCGTTGCCGTCGAAGGTGCCCTTGAAGGCGCCTGTGGGTGCGGTCCAAGCGTCGTTGAGCGTGATGTCGCCAAGGAGATAGACCGTTTCGCCCGCGAAGTCTTTCTCTGCGAGGAGCGAGGCGAATACTTTGAGACCTGCCGCATCCTCGATGAAGTATGCTTTGCTCAAAGTGTTGCCCGTGCCGTCTGCATGTGCGCCGTAGTAGAAGCCCTTGTTCGCATCGGTGTTCGCAACGACATCCGTGAGCATGACTTTGGAGTTCGTGAACGTGACACCCGTGCCTTCGAGCATGACCACATTGGCATTGGTGCCTTCGCTCTTGTTGAGCGTGCCGACGAACGTGAAGTTGTCGACTGTAAGCGTGCCGGTCCCGCTGAACGCTGCGAGTGCGGCAACCGTGGAACCGCCCGTCACGGTGACATTGTTGAGCGTGATATCGCTGACGGTGGTTGTTGTAGCCACATCGATCGTGCCGAAGAGGCCGCCCGCCGCGCCGAGAGCGCAGCTTACGGTTGCGCCGTTGACGGCGATGTTTTCGACCGTAGCGCCCGCGAGAGAACCTGCGAGGACACCGCTTGCTCCTGCGCCCGCTGCATTGTCGGTGGATTCAACCGACGCATTCTCGATGACGAGATCCTTGACCGACGTCTTTGCACCGACGAGCGTATCGAAGATACCGACATTGCCCGTTCCGCTGATCTTGGTGCCTTCGGCGAAGGTGATCGTGCGGTTGTTGCCCTTGAACGTACCCGCAAAGCCCTTGATGGGAAGCGCTTTGGCTTCGTCCGCCGTGAGTTCGAGGTCAACTTCGAGGGAAACGATGGCATCCTCAAAGTGTGCTTTGTAATCGGCATCCGATGTACCTGCGGTAACAAGTTCCGCAAAGTGCTTGAAGCCCGCAACATCCGTGATGTGCCATACGCCGTTGTCGTAGATCAAACCGACGTTCTTATCCTTGACGAAGTAGTTGATGACGACGTCGCCGCGCTCGTTGGTTGCGTCGATCGTGGTCGTTGTCGTGAACCTGCCGACCAGCCAATCCGCGTGCTGAGGCTTGTTCGAGGAATCGACATACTTGTAGTCGTCGACTTCGGGATATCCGCCGTAGAACTCTTCGCTGCCCTTCTTGACTGCCATACGAAGGAGCTGGCTGACGGTGATGGTCGTCTTGTCGACCTTGTTGTTCGTGTAAGTGCTTGCGGTAGGCGCATTGTCGGTACCGACGAGGCCGCCGACGTCGCGATATGCCGTGAGTGTTGCGTTGAGAACGGTGTTATGATCGAACTTGTGCGTCGTTTTCGACTTGCCGACATAACCCACGATGCCGCCGAGATCGTCGCCGTTGTCGAACTTCTTCTCGGTATTGGTATCGATGAGGACATCCGGGATCGCCTCTGCGACGAGGCCGTCGACCGTGGAGTTCGTGATCGAGCCGTCGGTCCAACCGGTGATACCGCCGACGAAGTGGTGCGCTCTGACACCGGAATTCTTGACGGTGACGTGATCGATCGTGCCCGTGCCGTTGAACCTACCGACGAGAGCGCCCGCATAATACTTGGCGGTAATGGTTGCGCCGTCGATCTCGATGTAGTTGATGCTTGCGCCGTCGGTGTAGCCGAAGAGACCTGCGTAATCGCTGCTGTCTTTGCAGAGACCGTTTTCGTCGTGTTCTTTGTGGAGCTTGACGGTAAGACCCGTGATCCTGTGCGCCAACTTCGGCTTGTTGCCCTCTTTGTCTGCTTCGCCGTCGTAAACGCCCGTGAAGGTGCCCTTGAAGGGATTCTTCGTGGAGCCGATCGGCGTCCATTCGCCGTTGTCGATCGTGGAGAGATCGAGGTCTGCCATGACGTGGACCGTTTCGCCCTCGTAGGTCGTACCTGCGCTGACCTGGCTGCGGAAGTAGACGAGACCCGTCTCGTTGAGAACTTGATACTCGTTCTTGGGTTGGTTGGCCTCTGTGCCCCACGTCGTGACTTGCTTGAAGCCATCGGAAGGAATGAGAGCGATGTCGGAATTCGTGATCTCGACATTTTCCGTCGTCGTGGTAGCTCCGCCCACAAGACCGTAGTTCGCATACGCGCTGTCCATGTTCGTGAATTCGGTCGCTGCCGTGCGGACAAGTTTGCCTTCGAAGTGAGCGCCGTCGACCTTAGCCGTGGGTGCAGGCACTTCGGCCGAGCCGACGATGCCGCCGATCTTGTATTGCGTTTCCGCCGTGACAGCCGTAGCCGTAACGGTGACGTTGCTCCAAACGTTGACCTTGTCGGTGTCCTTGGCGTTGCTGCCGATCGTGACGGCGCCGGAGACCTTGCCGACCACGCCGCCGACTGCGGCAACTGCCGTGATCGTGTTGTTCTTTGCATCGCCTTCGGCTACGACTTTCGTGCCGACGTTGATGCCCAAGAGCGTGCCGTCCTTCATCTCGCCGACCACGCCGCCGACGTTTTCGCCCGTCGACGTGAGGGCGATGTCGTTGACCTCGACATTGGAGACCGTGCCATTTTCCATGGTACCCACAAGGGCGCCCGCGGTGCCGAGCTTACCGTCGAACTTGACCGCGCCGACGGTGAGGTTGTCGAGCGTGCCGCTCTTCAAGAGACCGACTGCGGTGCCGAGCGAGCTGTCTGCCGATTCCTTCTTAGTGAAGTCGACGACAAAGTTCTGGAAGTCGAGATTCTTGACGCCGCCCTTTTCGCCGCCTTCGACAACGCCGAAGAAGCCGACGTTGGCATCGCTTGCCGAGAAGAGCACACCCTTCGCGTCGACGGTCCACTTTGCGCCGTCGGTGCTGCCGTAGACGGTGCCGTCGAACATGCCCTTGAACGGGTGATCCGCCGTGCCGATCGGCGACCAAGTATACGTCTTATTGCCCTCTTCGCCCGCTTCCACCGCAAAGGCTTTGAGGTTGAGCGTGGTTCCGCCGAGTTCCGCGGAGAGATCCTTGGAGAGTTTGAGCGTGTAGCCGTCGAAGTCGTTGCCGTTTTCCGTTGCATTGACGAGCTTCATGAAGTTCTTGAAGCCGACGGAGCTGTAAATGTAGTAGGTGTTTGCGTCGTTGTTGCGCAGGTCGGAAAGGTTGTTGCCGATGCCCTCGGTGAGAAGGACATGGACATCTTCCTGTGCGCCGTCTTTGACGTAGCCATTGAGCGCTTGCGCAAGGCCGCTGTTCGAGCCGAAGATGAAGTTGCCCTTCGTGATCTTGCTGTTCGTCGGATCGAACTTGCCGTTCTCATCGAGCACGACGCCGTTGACGCCGTAGCCGACATAATCGAAGGTGGTATTGAGGAGACTGCGGTTGACAAAGTCGTAGTCGACCGTAACAGTCTTGCCGTTTAACGTGACGGTATTGTCGTCGGTGATGTAGACTCTGCCGTAGACAGGGTAGATGCGTTCATTCGCTTCGTCGACGGCTGTATTCAGATGGTTATGGACTTCGACAAAGGTGATCTTGTCAGCCTTGACGTCCTCTTCGGCCGTGACGATCTGCGTGTTGCCCTTGAACCAAACGTTGTAGGTGATATCGGATGTCACCGCGATCGGAGCGAGGTCGACTGCTTCGAGAAGTTTGGTGTCCGCACCGTACACTTGATAGAAGGTGTTATTGGAGATCGTGACATCGCTGGAAGCGAAAGGCTTGAAGCCGAGCGTCTTGATGACTGCCGACGTGTAAGGCTTGCCCTTGACCGTTTCGCCCTCTGCATCCTCGCTGTCTGCGGAGCCGAAGGTGTTGCCGGTGATCGTGGTGCCGTTTGCAAAGCCGACCCATGTGAAGATCGCAAGGCTGTCGGGATCCGCGTCGGCCTGACCGGAGATAATGGTGTTGTTTGTGATGGTGAAGAGCGTATTCACGCTGCCGTCTGCGTTGTTCTGCGCACTGCCGACGATGAACGCCGCGTGTTTCGCTTCCTTGGCAGCGTTCGCCGAATCGGTATACAACGACGGGTTAACATCTGCATAGCAACCCGTCACGGTGAGAGCATCCACCGCGCCGTCGTACGCATCGCCGACGTAGATGTAGCTGTCGCCCGAGAACTTGATGCTGTCGAACGTGTACTTCGCAGTTGCGCCCTCGAAGCCGCCGAGGATGAAGTGCTCGTTCTCGATTTGGGCATTGTTGCCCGTGAAGGTTGCCACAACGTTCTGATCCTTGTCGATCTTCGCCGTGAACGTGAGCGTGTTGGCGCCGTCAACGGGATAGAGTTCCACTGTAAGGTCGGTGCTCGTGATGGTTGCGGTGCCCGTGCCGATGAGGCCGAACGGCGCCGCGGCAAGTTTGCTTGCCGTAAGGGTGACGCCTGTGCCATCCGGGACATAAGCGGTGACTACAACATTTTCGACCTTGGCATCCGTCGCCTTGGTTGCGATCGAAGCCGTTCCGTTGAGCGCTTGCCCGTCGAGAACGAGATTCTGAACGGTACCTTCCAAGTTGGCAAACAATGCATCTGTAAGGCCCGAAATGCTATAATTCTTGGTCGATTCAACATGCTCGCCTGTGAACGTGCCCTCGAAGGCATAAGTTTCATTGCCGATCGGCATCCACGTCGCATCGTCATCCGTGGTGGGCATTACGATATCTTTCGCGACGAACACGGTCTCGTTTTCGAACGTATGGCCGCTGTCGTTCACGATCGTGGCAATGTTGTTGAGACCGTTGACCGTGGTCAGCGTGTACACTGTGCGTTCGGGGATAGGGTTGACTACACCGCTCTCCACCTTGCTCCAAACTGCCAACTGTTCAAGCTCGGCATTGGCGAGGTAGATGTTGACGGAAGGAGCGGATTCATGGCTGGGTGCTCCGCCGACTTCGTATGCAACAGTTGCCTTGGTGTCCTCCGTCGTCTTAGAGCCGACAAGGCCGTAGTTGTAAACAAGAAGTGCATTCTTGTTGTCGAGCGTGGTATCGGGTTGCTTATGCGTCAAATCCGAAGTGACAAGGGAGACGGAGCCGCCCTTGATCGTGACTGTGCCGTCTGCTGCACCGACGAATGCGCCGATGGAATTTGCATAGACTGCATTGGCTTCGGTGACTTTGTTCAACGTAAGGGTGCTACCTGTAACCACAACGTTTTCGATCCTGACATCGCCCGATGCAACGGATGCGAGCGCGGAGACGTACTTGTCACCCGAGACGACTGCGCCGTCGATCTTGAGGTTCTTCACGGTAGCGCCTTCGCCGAGGTTGCCGAAGAGGGCAGCGTCAAGACCCGTGATCGTGTTGTCCGAGCCGTTGAAGGTGCCGTTGAACGGCTTGCCTGCCGGCGTCTCGGCGTCATAGGTACCGATCGAGGTCCACTTGGTCAAGTTATAGGTCTCTTTCGCAAGGTTGACGATCTTGCCGCTGTAATTCGTACCGCCGTTGACGCTGTCGCGGAAGTACCCGAGACCTGTTACATTATTTATATAATATGTATCAGTGCAATCCTTGACGTGCTGTACGAACGCAAGAGGCGCAACGTATGCGGTATCGATGATCCAAACTTTGTCCGCATTGTCGGCGGCGACGTTGTCGCCAAGCGTCGTGGTCTTGAACGTGGTGTTTGCTTCGCCAAAATCTTTGCCGAGATAGACATAGCCGCTCGTCAGCTTCGACGCTGTGTCAAGCACAGCGTTGAATGCAACGAAACCAAGCGCGTCGGCGGCAACCTTGACGGAGTGGAAGAGATCGGTCGAGGTGTTGAAGGTGTTCGTGTCGCCCATGAGATAGACCTGCGCACTGCCCGTGCCTTCGACGGAGAGCAGATATGCCTCCTTGCCGCCCGTGACATCCGAGACATCAACGCTGTTGCCGTTGAGCTTGGCAACGTAGGTATCGCTGCCGCTGAGCACGAATGCCGCAAATTCGTTTTCCGTATTCTTTGTGCCAAAGACGGCGTTGCCGCTGAGTTTGAGCTCAACTGCGCTGTTGACGGCCGAGAGATAGACAGCTTTCTCTGTGTAGCGGCCGCTTTCTGCGCCGAAGGTGTTGTTCGTGAGCTCGACCTTGGAAAGACCCATCGTGAGATAAATCGCCGCGCTGTTGGCGTTGACCTTGCTCTCTTCTCCGACGTCTATCGACTGCGAGTTCGCCGCAAGGATCGTGGTGCCCTCGATGACAAGTTCGAGCGAACCGGTAGCGCCTTCCTTCTTGTTGGTGATGAATGCCGCTACTGTGTTTGCGTCGTTCTTGTTCGCGTCGGCCGTGCCGTCCGCCTTCCTCGTTCTCGCCGTGAGAGGCGCGACTTCGGCATAGCAGCCTTTGAGCGTGAGGCTCTTGGCCTTCGTGACGTCGAGATAGCTCCTGCCAAGGAACGCGACATGGTCAAACGTGAAGGTAGCTTCGCCAAGTTCGAGAAGCGCACTGTTGTCAACGGTATCGTCGGCCTTTGCAAGCGCCGATCCGATGGTGAGCATGTAATTTGTGCCCTCGCCGTTGCCCTTGACATTGACGGTGACTTCGCCGTGTTCGTTCCAAGTGACGGTGACTTTGCCGTTTGCGTTCGAGAGTTCGAGTGTAACGTTGGAAATAGTCGCACCTGCATCGATGCTCGTTGCAAGTCCGAATGTGTCTGTGAGGAGAGAGGTGAATTTGTTTTCGCTGCCCTCTTGGAAGTACGTCGCGAGCGACGGTTCGTCGAGGTTGCCGTAGAGTTTGAGATTCTGAATCGTCGCGCCTTCTCCGATATAGCCGAAGAGCGGGCTGTTGAGATTCTGAATGGAATATCCTTTGCTGCTGTTGCCCTCGAATGTGCCCTTGAAGGGTTTATCTTTGGTGCCAATCCCCGCAAAGGCCGTATTGGGCATCGTGATGACACCTGTAAGAGTGATCGGATCTTCGACAGTGCTGTAATCATTCTCAACGGCGCTGTCGCGGAATTCGATGAGAGCATCCAGCGTAGGAATGTTGTAACCTTCGGTTGCATCCGTCACAATGTCGGCAAGCAAGATCCATTCGCCGCCTTGATAGACGTAGATAGCGATACCGCCCCTGCCGCTGAAACTACTGAACGTACGGAGATAGTAGTCGCCTTCGATCGCCGTCTTGGTGAGATCTTCGAAGAGAGCACTGTTCCCTTCATCTGTGCTTGCGGGATCATAAGAGCCGTGGAACCACTTGGTGGCGCCTGCAAGTCTGCCGAGAAGCGTCCACTTGTCGTATTCTCCGCTGTACTGCC